>NZ_JBMFGY010000007.1:0-7295 GCF_049977125.1 Acidiphilium sp.
GCGGTGTGGTCCGGTCGCGGGTTCGTCATAGGGGGCGGGGTTGATCAGGATGTCTTTCGGGAGGTCGATCAGGACCGGGCCGGGGCGGCCGGTGCGGGCGACGTAGAAGGCTTCGTGGACGATGCGGGCGAGGTCTTCGGAGCGCTTGACGAGATAGTTGTGCTTGGTGGCCTGACGGGTGATGCCGGTGGTGTCGGCTTCCTGGAACGCGTCGTTGCCGATGAGGTGGGTGGGGACCTGGCCGGTGAGGCAGACGACGGGGATGCTGTCCATCAAGGCATCGACGAGGCCGGTGACGGCGTTGGTGGCACCGGGGCCGGAGGTGACGAGGACGACGCCGGTTTTGCCGGTGGAGCGGGCGTAGCCTTCGGCGGCGTGGACGGCGGCCTGTTCGTGGCGGACGAGGATGTGGCGGATGTCGTTTTGTTGGAACAGGGCATCGTAGATCGGCAGGACGGCACCGCCGGGATAGCCGAAGATGACCTCGACGCCCTGGGCGCGGAGGGCACGGAGGAGGATTTCGGCACCGGAGAGGGCGGTGGTGGTCACGGCGTTCATTGAGTGTGTGTCCTGTGTGGTCAGGGGAGCAGAGGTAGCCTGTGGTGCCCTATGGGTCAACCCGGGTTGTTAATAAACGAGATCATATTTTGGTTGAGACTTTCCGAAAATTGCGCTGCATGGCTGAATCGCGCATGGATCATCTGCGTTGTGGAATCATCGGTCAGTTTCTGGTGGCGAAACCAGGTGGCCTGACGCTTGGTGTAGGCGATGGTGGCGGCGATGGCGGCGGCGGTGGCGGCTTCGAGGGAGAGGGCGCCGGCGAGATGGGCGCGGAGTTCGGGGACGCCGTGGGCGCGCAGGCCGGGCAGGGTGGGGTCGGGGTTGGCCGCGTCGATCCGGCGGATTTCATCGAGGGCGCCGGCGGTGAGCATGGCGTGGAAGCGGGTTTCGATGGCGGTGCGGAGATCCTCGCGCGGCGGGTCGAGCAGGATGAGGTGGGCGCGGTGGGTGGTGAGGGTTTCGCGCGGTTGGGCGTGGAAATGGGCGAGGCCGTGGCCGGTGGCGAGGAGGATTTCGGCGGCGCGGGCGAGGCGCTGGGGGTCGGTGGGGCGGAGTTTGGCGGCGGTGAGCGGGTCGTGTTCGGTGAGCCAGGCGTGGAGCCAGGGCGCGCCGTGGGTGGCGAGGAGGGCGCGGGCTTGCGCGCGGGCTTCGGGGGGGATTGGCGGGATGGCGGCGATGCCGTTGATCAGGGCGGAGAGATAGAGGCCGGTGCCGCCGCAGAGGATGGGGAGGGGGGATTGGTTGAGTTCGGTGAGGGCTGCGGTGCGCCACCAGGCGGCGTCGACCGGTTCGGCGAGGGCGCGGATGCCGTAGAGGCGGTGGGGGGCGGCGGCTTCGTCGGCTGGTGAGGGGCGGGCGGTGATGATCCGCCAGTCGGCGTAGCATTGCATCGCGTCGGCGTTGATGATGGTGCCGCCGAAGCGGCGGGCGAGTTCGAGCGCGAGGGCGGATTTGCCCGAGGCGGTGGGGCCGGCGACGATGAGCAGCGGCCTTGCGGGCGAGGCGGGTATTGCTTTAGGCGATCGGGTCATGAAATTCGTTTTGGTGCTGGTCGCTCCGCGCGGCAAGGTTTCGCTGACTGAGGCCATGGTCGAGCGGGTGCGGCGCTCGGTCGCCGGGGGTGAGGTGGCGTGGCTGTCGCCCGGTGAGGCGGCGGAGGTGCCCTGCATGATGGTGCCGGAGCGCGCGGTGATCGACGCAGCGCTCGACGGGGCGGCGGTGGATGCGCTGTGCGTCAAATCGCGCGGGCGGCGCAAGGCGGTGCTGGTGGCGGATATGGATAGTACCATCGTGACCGGCGAGACGCTCGATGAGCTGGCGGCGGAGGCGGCGGTGGGCGCGCAGGTGGCGGCGATCACGCGGCGGTCGATGGCGGGCGAGATCGATTTCGCGATGGCGCTGCGCGAGCGGGTGGCGTTGCTGCGCGGGCTCGAGATCGGGGCGCTGGAGCGGACCTGGCGGCGGACCGAATTGATGCCGGGGGCGCGGGAACTGGTGGCGACGATGCGGGCGCATGGCGCGGTGACGGCGCTGGTTTCGGGCGGGTTCACGTTTTTCACCGCCCGGGTGGCGGCGGAACTGGGATTCGACACGCACCGGGCGAATGTTCTGCTCGATGATGGATCATGCCTGACCGGGATGGTGGCGGAGCCGGTGCTGGATCGCGACGCGAAACGCGTGGTGCTGCACGAGGTGGCTGGTATGCGCGGGGTGAAGCTGGGTGCAACGATGGCGGTGGGCGACGGTGCCAACGACATTGCGATGATCGGTGATGCGGGCATGGGGATTGCGTATCATGCCAAGCCGGTCGTGCGGGCGCAGACGACGCTTCATATCGATCATGCGGATCTGCGGGCGCTGCTGTTCGTGCAAGGGTATCCGGCTTCGGTGTTTCGCTCGTAGCGTGGCATGCGCGGCGGGAGAGGACGGAAAATTGCGTCGGGATGGTTTTTTGGCTTGTTTATGACGCGGTTTGATGGCTTCGATGGCGGAGCATGCAGGTCAGAAATCGTTCACCGAGGCTGGGTTCGTGATGTCCGACGCGCTGGGGGCGGAGTCAGAGCGGTTGATGATCGCGGCGGGGCTGGCGGTGGTTGCCATTTTGGTGCTGCTGTGGCCGCATCGGGGAGGACGGCGGCCCTGGGTGGAGGTGGCGCGGCATCCGGCGCTGTGGGTGCTGCTCTCGATCGTGGTCAGTTTCGGGGCTACCGCGTTGCTGGACGGGCGGGGGATCGTGGTTCTCGGCGCGTTGCCGATCATGGGGGCGTTCTGGGCGCGGCCTGATGCGGGGCGCCTCGGGCCGAAGCCGCCGCCGCGGGCGGCGCCGCCGCCACGGGTGATGTCGCGGGCGGAGGCGCTCGACGTGTTCGGACTGCCACCGAGCACGACGCGCGAGGAGGTGCTGGAGGCGTATCGGCACATGTTGTGGTTCGCCAACCCCGAGCATGGCGGCTCGCAATGGTTGATCGACAAGCTCAATGAAGCGCGCGATGTGCTGCTGAAGCGATAGAATCCGCCGTTGCGGTTGGCGGGATTGAAATAATTTGTCCTTTGGTGCCGGGTGCTCTTTCGGTCCGGTGCGGATTTTGGCATAGATTAATGAACCGTCACGGAGGAAAACAACAATGTCCCATCCCGAAATCGTCAAGGTTTTGCCGGCCATCGCTGCCCATGCGCTGGTGAACCGCGCCCAGTATGACGCCATGGTCAAGCGCGCGGGTGACGACCCGGATGGGTTCTGGGCGGATGAGTGCAAGCGGATTTCGTGGATCACGCCGCCTTCGAAGATCAAGAACACCCGTTTTTCGGGCGATTGCACAATCAAATGGTTCGAGGATGGGGTGTTGAACGCCTCGGCGAACTGCCTCGATCGGCATTTGGCGACGCGGGGGGATCAGGTCGCGATCATCTGGGAGGGCGATGACCCGAACGACAGCCGGCACGTGACCTATCGCGAATTGCACGCCGAGGTGTGCCGGATGGCCAATGTGCTGCTGGCGCTGGGGGCGAAGAAGGGCGATCGGGTCACGATTTACCTGCCGATGATCGTGGAGGCGGCGGTGGCGCTGCTGGCCTGCGCGCGGATCGGGGCGATTCATTCCGTGGTGTTTGGTGGATTTTCGCCGGATAGCCTGGCGAACCGGATCCAGGATTGCGATTCGACCATTTTGATCACCGCCGATGAGGGACGGCGCGGCGGGCGGAAAGTGCCGCTCAAGGCGAATGTCGACGCGGCGCTGAAATCCTGCCCGATGCTGAAATCGGTGGTGGTGGTGAAGGCGACCGGCGGCGCGGTCGCGATGATGGCGGGACGCGATGTGTGGTATCACGAGGCGGCGGCTTCGGTGCCGGCCGAGTGCCCGCCGGAGCCGATGAAGGCGGAGGACCCGCTGTTCATTTTGTATACGTCGGGGTCGACCGGCAAACCCAAGGGCGTGCTGCACACCACTGGCGGCTATATGGTGTGGGCGAGTTTCACCCATCAATACGTGTTCGATTATCACGAGGGCGAGGTGTACTGGTGCACCGCCGATGTCGGCTGGGTGACCGGGCATACGTATATTGTGTACGGGCCGCTGGCGAACGGGGCGACCACGCTGATGTTCGAGGGAATCCCGAACTACCCGGATACCTCGCGGTTCTGGCAGGTGGTGGACAAGCACAAGGTCAATATTTTCTACACCGCGCCCACCGCGATCCGCGCGCTGATGCGCGACGGCGAGGCGCCGGTGAAGCGGACGTCGCGGGCATCGCTGCGGATTTTGGGGTCGGTCGGTGAGCCGATCAATCCGGAGGCATGGTATTGGTACAGCCATGTGATCGGCGATGATCGTTGCCCGGTGGTGGATACCTGGTGGCAGACCGAGACCGGGGGGATTTTGATCACCGGACTGCCCGGCGCGGTCGATCAGAAACCCGGATCGGCGACGCTGCCGCTGCCGGGGGTGAAGCCGGTGATCGTCGATGGCGACGGGCACGAGCTGCACGGGGCGACCGAGGGCAATCTGTGTCTCGCCGATAGCTGGCCGGGGCAGATGCGCACGGTGTATGGTGACCATGAGCGGTTCATCCAGACCTATTTCTCGACATTTCCGGGGTATTATTTCTCGGGTGACGGCGCGCGACGGGATGCGGATGGGTATTACTGGATCACCGGGCGGGTCGATGATGTGATCAACGTGTCGGGTCATCGGATGGGGACCGCCGAGGTCGAATCGGCGCTGGTCGCGCATCCGAAAGTCGCCGAGGCCGCCGTGGTCGGGTTTCCGCACGACATCAAGGGTCAGGGCATCTATGCCTATGTGACGTTGATCAGCGGTGAGGAACCGACCGAGGAACTGCGCCGTGAATTGATCATCTGGGTGCGCAAGGAGATCGGGCCGATCGCGGCGCCCGATGAAATCCAGTGGGCGCCGGGCCTGCCCAAGACGCGCTCGGGCAAGATCATGCGGCGCATTCTGCGCAAGATCGCGGCGAACGAGACCGAGAGTCTGGGGGATACCTCGACCCTGGCCGATCCTGGTGTGGTTGACGACCTCGTCGCCAATCGCGCTGCCTGATCCTGCGGCAGGTCGGGGCGCCGGTACCGCCGCGGCGGCGCTGGCGCTCCGATGATCAGAAGAGGCCGAAGATCTCGCCGTTCTGATTGACGCCGATGGTATCGGCGGCGGGGACGCGCGGCAGGCCGGGCATGGTCATGATGTCGCCGGCGAGGGCGACGACGAAGCCGGCGCCGGCGGAGAGGCGGATCTCGCGGATCGGCAGGGTGAAGCCGGTGGGTGCGCCGCGTTTTGTGGGGTCGGCGGTGAAGCTGTACTGGGTTTTCGCCATGCAGACCGGCAACGTACCGTAGCCGCGCGCTTCGAGCCTTGCGATTTGTTTCGCGGCTTTCGGCGCGAGGTCGATATCGTCGCCGCCGTAGATTTTGCGCACCAGGGTGCGGAGTTTGTCGGCGAGCGGCATGGCATCCGGGTAGAGCGGGGCGAAATGCGCGGCCTTGGACTCGGTGGCGGCGATCACGGCTTTGGCCAGATCGGCGGCGCCGGCGGAGCCATCGGCCCAATGGGTGCAGAACACCGCGGTGATGCCATCGGCCTCAAGTGCGGTGCGCAGGGCGGCGCGTTCAGCTTCGGTATCGCCGAGGAAGCCGTTGATCGCGACGATGACCGGCAGGCCGAACGCGCGCATGGCGGCGACATGGCGGCGCAGGTTCGCGGCCCCTTCGGCGACGGCGGGCGGGTTTGGCGTGCCGAGGTCGGGCTTGGCGATGCCGGCGTGCATTTTCAGGGCGCGCATGGTGGCGACCACGACGGCGCAGGAGGGGGCGAGACCGGCCTGGCGGCATTTGATGTCGAGGAATTTTTCGCCGCCGAGGTCGGCGCCGAAACCGGCTTCGGTGACCACGAAATCGGCCAGTTTCAGGGCGGTGGTGGTGGCCATGACCGAGTTGCAGCCGTGCGCGATGTTGGCGAACGGGCCGCCATGGACCAGGGCGGGCGTGCCTTCGAGGGTTTGGACGATATTGGGTTGCAGCGCGTCGCGCAGCAGGGCGGTCATGGCGCCGACCGCGTTGATGTCGGCCGGGGTGATCGGGCTGCCGTCCCGCCGTTCGGCGATCACCATGCGGGCGAGGCGGGCCTGCAGATCGGCCAGATCTTTCGCGAGGCAGAACACCGCCATGACTTCGGAGGCGACGGTGATGTCGAATCTCTGTTCGCGGGCGGCCCCGTTCGCACCATGGCCGAGGCCGAGCACGGTTTCGCGGAGCGAGCGGTCGTTCATGTCGATCGCGCGCTGCACCGCGATTTTGCGCGGGTCGATGCCGAGCGCGTTGCCCCAGTAGAGGTGATTGTCGAGCAGGGCGGCGAGCAGATTGTTCGCGCTGGTGATGGCGTGGAAATCGCCGGTGAAATGCAGGTTGATTTCATCCATCGGGGCGACTTGCGCGTGGCCGCCGCCGGTGGCCCCGCCTTTCTGGCCGAAACACGGGCCGAGGCTGGGTTCGCGCAGCGCGATCATGGTGCGCTTGCCGGCGGCGCGCAACGCATCGCCCAGTCCGATCGTGGTGGTGGTCTTGCCTTCGCCGGCCGGGGTCGGGCTGATGCCGACCACCAGGACCAGAGCGCCGGTCGGGCGGGGCTGGAGCGCTTCGATGAAGCCGAACTCCAGTTTACCCTTATAGCGGCCGTAAGGGATCAGGGCATCGGCCGGAATGCCGGCGGTGGCGGCAATGTCGCCGATGGGGCGTAGTGTCGCGGCGCGCGCAATGTCGAGATCCGATGCCATGGAGCCTCCCCTGTGTTCACGGAGCGATATGGCCGGGCCGGGGGGCTTTGCGCAAGGCTTGCCTGCACCGCCCGCAAACCGGTAGATAGCGCCATGACCCTGCCCCTTACCCTGCCCGAGTGGATGCCCGAATGGCTCGGCCTGATCCTGCTGCTGGTCGGGCTGGTCTATGGGCTTGCCATGCTGGCGATGCCGTTTTCGGTGTTTGGCGTGAAATCGCGGCTCGAGGCGATCGAGGAGCAACTCGATCAGGTGCAGGAGGAATTGCGGGTTCTGACAATGCGCCTGCCCGAACCGCTGCGGGGGGTGGCGATCGATGAAACGCCCTACGATCCATTGCCGCGGTCGGCGGCGGCCCATTACGAGCTGCGCCGCCCCGCCCCTGAACCAACCCGCGAGCCGGTTCGTGAACCGATCCGCGAACCTGTCCGTGAACCTGTCCGTGAACC
>NZ_JBMFGY010000007.1:7395-61772 GCF_049977125.1 Acidiphilium sp.
GCGAGCCGGTTCGTGAACCGATCCGCGAACCTGTCCGTGAACCTGTCCGTGAACCGATCAGTCGGAGCCGCCCTGTCGTGCCGCCGCCGCCGCCGCCACGCACCGCGCCTGGACGGCGGATCGAGCCGCGCCTCGACTGAGCCACGGCGCTTTGAAATATGTACGGCACCGGCAGTGCCGTGAAATGTGTACGGCACCTGCGGCGCCGTGGGTTTACAAACCGCCGCACGGGTGCAAATGCCGCTCACTATATATTCAAAATCCGAGGGTCCATCGATGGCGTCACAATCCATTGCCGGTCTGAGCATCGGCGACCGCCGCGCGGAGCGGGCATCGTCGGCGAATAACCGAAGGATCGTCGCGACCTGGCTTTTCATCAGCTTCGCCTTGATCGTCGAGATGTTCGGTATCGGGGCTTATGTCCAGAACGACAATGCCGGATTGTCGATCATGGCATGGCAGCCGGTTTCCGGCATCATTCCGCCACTTACCCATGCGGCATGGGAGCGGATGTTCAGCCTTTATAAAACGATTCCGCAGTATAAGCTGCTCAACAGCCACATGAATCTGGAGGGTTTCAAGGCGATTTTCTGGCCGGAGTGGATCCATCGTATGTGGGGACGCTTGCTCGGCTTCGATTTTGGCGTTCCGCTCCTGTGGTTCTGGTGGACCGGCCGGCTGGAAGGGCGCCTGCGGCCATGGCTTGCCACGTTGTTCATGCTCGGCGGCGTTCAGGGATTGATCGGATGGTGGATGGTCGCGTCCGGATTTCAACCGGGACTGACCGAGGTTTCGGTCTGGCGGCTGTCGATCCATTATTGTTTCGCGACGATGCTGGCGATTGCGGTTTTCACCACTGGCTTGGTCGTGCTGAAGCCAAATGAAGATCGTCTGGCGCCGGAGATCGCTTCCCGGTTCAAACTCGCGCGCGGCTTTGCCGTTGCGTCGATCGTGGTGATCTGTCTTGCGATTTTCGCGGGCACCTTTCTCTCCGGCACCCATGCCTACACGATCGATAACACGTTTCCGCTGATGCAAGGGCAGTGGATTCCGCCTCATTACGGAGCTTTGCACCCGTTCTGGCGTAATTTTTTTGAAAGCAAACCCGCCACCCAATTCGATCATCGGGTCATCGGCACAATCGCCGCGCTCGTTGTGCTGGCAGCCGTTGTGGTGGCGATACGCGCCGAATTACCCGGGCGGGCGCGGGATGCGTTTCTGGTGATGGGTGGATTGCTCATTGTGCAATATATTCTGGGCGTGACGACCCTGGTGTCAAAAAGCCTCGATATTGGAATCGTTCATCAATTGAACGCTGTGTTGCTGCTGGCGGCCGCTGTCTGGGCGTATTTCGAGCTGAGGGGGCGGCGGGAGGCATGAACGCGAAACCGGACCGCGCGGTCGGTAACTGGCTGCTGGTTATTTGCTTCATGATTTTCGGCATGGTGGTCGGCGGCGGGCATGCCCGCACGATCCACGCGGGATTCGTCATTCAGGATTGGCGGCCGATGACCGGCATCATCCCGCCCCTCACCCATGCGGCGTGGGAGCGGGCGTTTGGGCTTTATCAGGAGACCGCGCAGTTTCGCGTGCTGCACCCGGCGATGAATTTGGCGCAGTTCAAGGCGATTTATATGCCGATGTTTCTCGATCGCGACTGGGGGCGGCTGATGGCGCTGGTGTTTCTGGCGCCGCTGGGTGTGTTCTGGTGGCGGGGCCGGGTGTCGAACCGGTTGGCGCTATGGCTGCTCGGTCTGTTCGCGGCGGGTGCGGTCGAGGCGACGATGGGCTGGTACATGACGTATCAGGGCATGACCAGCGATATTCTGCACCCCTCGCCATTGTATCTCGGGCCACATTTCATTCTGGCGATGTTGATCTTCACCGCGATGCTGTGGACCGCGCTGACCATTCGCAATCCCGATCCCGCGCCGATCGCCGGACACACCACGCTGCGCGCGCTCCTGAGCACCTCGATCGTTTTGTTGATCCTCACGATCGGCCTCGGCGCGCTGGTCGCGGCGACCGGCGGCATCCATGTTTTTAACACCTTTCCCCTGATGGATGGCCACGCCCTGCCGCCAGACGGCATGAAACTGCACCCGCTCTGGCTCAATGTCCTGGAAAATCAGGCGACGGTGCAGTTTGATCATCGCCTGGTCGCGACGATCACGGCACTTCTTGTCATGGTCGCCGCCGTCATGGGCCTGCGCGCGCCTCTGGGGCCGAAGACAAGGGATTTGTTTTTATCATTGGCAGGATTGGTCACGCTCCAATATATACTGGGGATGACCGCGTTGGTTTCGGGCATGTCCGGGCTCGGTTACCTCCATGAACTGAATGCCGTGTTGCTGCTTGCCGTCTGTATCGCCTGCCGCCATGCCTTGCGGGGCGCACTCTCCGTCGCTTCGTTGCCGGCCGGCCACCCTCTTGCCATGAAAGCTGCCGAATAATGCCCGACACGCTCATCGCCCCTCCGAACGACGCCCTGGCCACCGCCGACCGGTTGTTTCACGGCAACGACGGTTTGAGCGCGTTCGAGGCGCGGCGGACGATCGCCCCGGTGCTCGACCCGGCGGATGATGGCGAGCTGTTTCTGGAGTATCGCGAGTCTGAGATGGTCAGTCTCGATGACGGGCGCATCCGCAACGCGAGTTTCGATAATCGGCGTGGATTCGGCTTGCGCTCGGTTACCGGCGAGGCGGCGATTTATGCCCATGCCGGCGAAATTACCGATACCGCCCTGGCGCGCGCGGTGGCGACCCTGCGGGATGCCCGGCCGGACGAGGCCGGTGTTGTCGCCGTGGCACCGCCGAAGGCCGGGCCATCGCTTTACACCGCGCTCAACCCTCTCGCTGAAATGCCCTTCGCCGCCCGCGCCGACATGCTCGGCGCCATCGATGCGTACGCCCGCGGCAAGGATTCCCGCGTGGTGCAGGTGATGGCGAGCCTGTTCGGCGAGTGGCAGGTCGTGGAAATTCTGCGCGCCGATGGCGTGCGCGTCGCCGATGTACGCCCGCTTGTGGTGCTGCATGTGTCCGTCGTGATGGAGCAGGACGGCCGGCGTGAGTCCGGGGGTCATGGGGCGGGTGGCCGCGAGACCTACGCGAGCGTCACCGCGCCGGATTTCTGGCGTGCCGCGGTTGATGAATCGATCCGTAAAGCCACCTTGAACCTCGAAAGCATCGCCGCGCCCGCCGGTGAAATGCCGGTGGTGCTTGGTGCGGGCTGGCCCGGGATTCTTCTCCATGAGGCGATCGGCCATGGTCTTGAAGGCGATTTCAACCGCAAGAAAACCTCTGCCTTCGCCGGGCTGATGGGCAAGCGCGTCGGCTCAAAAGGCGTTACCGTCGTCGATGACGGCACCTTGCCCAACCGGCGCGGTTCGCTGACGGTCGATGATGAAGGCACGCCGACCAACCGCACCGTGCTGATCGAGGACGGCATCCTGACCGGGTATCTCCAGGATCGCCAGAACGCGAGGTTGATGAATATGTCCCCGACCGGCAACGGCCGGCGGCAATCCTATGCCCATCTGCCGATGCCGCGCATGACCAACACCATCATGCTCGCCGGAGAGGCGACGCGCGACGACATGATCCGCTCGGTCAAGCGCGGCCTGTACGCCGCCAATTTCGGCGGCGGCCAGGTTGATATCACGTCTGGCAAATTCGTTTTCTCGGCCTCCGAAGCCTATATGATCGAAGACGGTAAAATCGGCGCGCCGGTCAAGGGCGCGACGTTGATCGGCAATGGGCCGGACGCTTTGACCAAGGTCGAGATGATCGGTGGCGACCTCGAACTCGATGCCGGCATCGGAACCTGCGGCAAGAACGGCCAGGGTGTTCCTGTCGGCGTCGGACAACCCACCATCAAAATCAGCGGCCTTACAGTCGGCGGTACCGGCTGAAGGTCGAGGATCTGTTTGCCCGTTGTCGCGCGAGATCGGGTGATACGCGTTGGGGAGGAGCAATCCCATTATCACGCCGCTGGCTGACCCGTTGCGCCCGCTCAAGCATGCCATCGTCGGGCAGGTGGTGGACATGTTCAATGATCGCACACGGGGCGAAACGCCGGTTCCGCGCAGGCCAGATGGTTTGTTTGGCCCGCGCGCGGTGGCGTGGCGTGTCCACGGCGACGTGACCTCGATGATGGTCGGCGGCGTCGCGGGGCTGATGCTGCAAATGCTGCATCCCGCCGTGCTCGCCGGCGTTTGGGACCATTCGAATTTCCGCACCGACATGCAAGGTCGCCTGCGCCGGACCGCCCGGTTCATCGCCCTGACCACCTATGGCGGCCGGACCGAGGCTGAAGCGGTGATCGGCCGGATCAGGCGCATTCATGACAGGGTTAACGGGACACTGCCCGATGGCCGGCCGTATCGGGCCAATGATCCCACCCTGCTGGCCTGGGTGCATCTGACCGAGACGACCTGTTTTCTCGACGCCTGGATGCGCTACGCCGAACCCGGCATGTCGATGGCGGATCAGGATCGCTATTTTGCCGAAATGGCTCAGATTGGCGCCGCGCTCGGCGCTGATCCGGTTCCCCACACCCGCGCCGCAACGCGACTTCTGTTCCGTACCATGCGCGCCGGGCTGCTTTACGATGACCGAACCCGCGAGATCATGCGGATTCTGAAGAGCCAACCGACGAAGACCATGCTTGGCAGATCGATTCAGGCCCTGACGATGCAGGCCGCGATTGATCTTTTGCCCACATGGGCCCGGCGGATGCACCGCCTTGAAAGCCGCGCGCTGAGCCGCCCGGTGATCCGCGCCAGCACGTTCGGCGTGGCGCAAACCGTGCGCTGGGCGTTCCGGTAGAGCGATATGCGATTAAGTTGCCGCGGCAGCGGCAACATAAACGCATGAAATCGCTCGAAAAAACATAAAGCTAGAGCGTTAAGCTGAAAGCATAACGCTCTAGCCGGGGCGACATTCGGCAGATGGGGCGACCTTCGGTAGACGATACCCCCAGCACCGTCTCGGCCAGGGCGATGCCGTCATGTGCCGGGCTGGCATGTCGCCGGGCTGGCATCATGCAGGATCAGACTGGTGGTGGTCTTGCCGTTCCAGCGTTCCGCGCGGATATGGCCCGCGAGGTGCAGCGGCGCGCCGAATCGGTCCAGCAGGGCGGCCGTCAGCGCATCATCCTTGGCGCGGAACAGCATTGTTTTCAGCCGTCCGCCCCGATCACCATCGACATAGGCGCGAACGGTGGTGTCGGTGCGTCCGATTCGATCGGCACGTACCACACGGGCATGCGGCACCACGAACAGCGGTTCGGCATTGCCGGCACCGAACGGTCCTAGCCGGGTGATCTGCTCGGCGAGCGCCTCGGTCGCGCTCGCGACCGCGATCGTGCCATCCAGCGTCAGCTCCGTTGCAATCGGCAGCAACGCCGCGGCGGCGAGGCGATCGTTGAGAAACTGATGCAGCGTGTCGAGTTGTGCGGCATCCAGCGTGAAACCCGCCGCCATGGCATGGCCGCCGCCCTTGAGCAGGAGTCCCGCTTCCCGCGCCGCAATGATCGCGCTTCCCAGATCGATGCCGGTGATCGACCGCCCCGAACCGGTCGCACGACCCTGGCTGATCCCGGCCACGAGCACGGGTCGGTTGAACGCCTCCTTGATCCGACCGGCAACGATTCCGACCACACCAGGATGCCAATCCACGCCGCTCACCAGGGCCACCGCCGCTCCCGCGGCGAACTGTGCCGCGGCCATGTCCATTGCCTCATCGAGCAGACCAGCCTCGACCGCTTGACGCTGACGGTTGATTTCATCGAGGCGCTTGGCCAGATCCATCGCCGTTCCTGTATCGGCGGCGAGTAAGGCGCGCAGCCCCAGATCCGCCTGATCGATCCGCCCGGCCGCGTTGATGCGCGGCCCCAGCGCGAAACCGCAGGTCATTGCCCCCGGCGCCTCGTTCACCCCGGCGATGTCGAGCAGCGCCGCAATGCCCGGCCGGCTGCGCCGTGCCATGATTTTCAGACCCTGGGTCACCAGCGCGCGATTCAACCCGGTCAGGGGCATCACGTCACACACCGTCGCCAACGCAACCAGATCCAGCATCGAGAACAGATCGATCTCGGCGCGCCCATCAAAGAAACCCCGCCGGCGCAATACGCGCTGCGTTGCAATCAGCGTCAGAAACGCGACCGTCGCGGCGCACACGTTGTTCAACCCGGAGCGATCATCGAGCCTGTTGGGATTGACCGTCGCGACGATTGCCGGTGGTGGCCCGTCGAGTTTATGGTGATCGAGCACGATGGCGTCGGCCGCCCCGCGCAATGCGGCAAGCGCCTCATGAGCCGTCGCGCCACAATCGACGCAGACGACAAGCCGCGCCCCCTGGTTTGCCAGGGCGAGCAGAGCCGGCGCGTTCGGCCCGTACCCTTCGCGGATGCGATCGGGCACGTAATTGATCGTCGGCACGCCCAGCGCGCCCAGCCCCAGCGCCATCAGCGCCCCGCTACAGGCACCATCGACATCATAATCGCCGAAAATGGCAATCGTCTCGCCCGTCTGCACCGCGTCGGCCAGACGCGCCGCCGCGATGTCCATATCGGTCAGCACCGAGGGATCGGGCAGGAAGGCCCGCAACGTCGGGTCCAGAAAATCGGCTGCCCGGTCTGAGATGACGCCGCGTGCCGCCAGCAGACGCCCGATCAGCTCGGGCGCCGCCAAACGTTGTGCAATGGCCTGTGCAACCCGTTCCTCGCTGGCGCGCCATACCCAACGCCGCCCCGTCAGACTCTGCTCGACCCCGAACGCGATCTGCAATGGGTTCAGGAGGCGATCCATCCTTTGGTCTCGAAATTATGATGCGCCTCGATGTAGCGCACGGTCCCCGATTGCGAGCGCATCACGGTCGAATGGGTGATTGCGCCGATGCCGGAGCGCCGCACGCCACGCAGCATCGGTCCCGTCGTGACGCCGGTCGCGGCGAACATTACATTACCGCGGGCCATGTCCTCCAGCGCATAAATCCGGTGGGGATCGGCAATGCCCATTCCCCGCGCACGCTCGATCTGCGCGTCATCCTCATACAGCAACCGCCCCTGCATCTGCCCGCCGATGCAACGCAGTGCGGCTGCCGCCAGCACGCCCTCCGGCGCGCCACCCGAGCCGATATACAAATCGATGCCGGCATCGGGTTGCGACACGGCAATCACGCCGGAGACATCACCATCGCCGATCAGCGTGATCCGTGCCCCAGCCTCGCGGCATTGCGCGATGATCTCGGCATGACGATCCCGATCGAGCGTGCAGACCATCAGATCCGCGATATCGCATTTCTTGGCGAGGGCCAGATTGCGCAGGTTTTCCCCGATCGAAGCCTCGAGCGAAACCACACCAGCCGGAAGTCCCGGCCCCACGGCGATTTTATCCATATAGATGTCTGGAGCGTGCAAGAAATTGCCATGTTCGGCCAGTGCGATCACCGCGATCGCATTGGGCGCGCCTTTGGCCGCGATCACGGTGCCCTCGAGCGGATCGACCGCGATGTCCATCGCCGGTCCGCCGGCACCGACCCGCTCGCCGATGAAGAGCATGGGCGCCTCGTCCATCTCGCCTTCGCCGATGACCACGAGACCATCGATCGCCACGGCATTAAATGCCCGACGCATCGCCCCCACCGCCGCACCATCGGCGCTGTTCTTGTCTCCGCGCCCGATCCAGACCGAGGCCGCAAGCGCGGCGGCTTCGGTCACCCGCACCAGTTCGAGAGCAAGATTGCGGTCGGATTGGCTCGGCGATTTATCTTTTGTCATGATGTCACTTTCCTGGAGGCTGATTGAAATTCAGGCCGTTTCGATGCGGATCAGTGCCGGCGGCTCGCGCACCGCTGCCAGTGCCGCCAGCCGCGCCAACGCCGCCGCCATGGCGGCTTCATGCGTCACATGCGTCACCAGCACCACCGCAACGGCGTCGCCGGGGCTACGGCCGTGCTGCAGCATCGATTCAAGCGAGATGCTGTGATCGCGCAACACGGCGGTCACATCCGCGATCACGCCGGGTTGATCGGCGACCATCAGGCGCAGGAAATACGCACCTTGATGAACCGCCATCGGCACCGAAGCGCAGGCTTGCAGCGACCCGGTTTCGACCCCTAGCAGCGGTGCGGCGCGGTTGCGCGCCAGATCGATCAGATCGGCCACCACGGCCGATGCCGTCGGGCCGGCGCCGGCGCCGCGCCCCTGGAGCACGATCTGCCCGACCGGGTCGCCCTGGATCACCACCGCGTTATTGACGCCGTCGACCTGTGCCAGCGGTGAGGTCAGCGGGACCATTGCCGGATGCACCCGTGTTTCGATGCCCGCCGCCGTCGCCCGCGCGATGCCGAGCAGCTTGATCCGGTAGCCGAGCTCCTCGGCAAACGCGATATCGAGGGCATTGACGCCCCTGATCCCCTCGACATGCACCGATGCGAAATCGACCTGCCGGCCAAACGCGATCGCGGCCAGAATCGCGAGTTTATGCGCGGTATCGACGCCATCGATATCGAAGGAGGGATCGGCCTCGGCATAGCCGCGTGCCTGCGCATCGGCCAGCACCGTCGCGAAATCGAGCTTTTCCGCGCGCATCCGGCTCAGAATATAATTGCACGTACCGTTGAAAATCCCCGAAACACTGGCGATCCGATCCGCCGCCAGCCCTTCCCGTAGTGTCTTGATCACCGGAATCCCGCCTGCAACCGCCGCCTCGAACCGCAGACTGGCATTCGGAAACGCGGCGATTGCACTGCCTCGCGTCGCAATCAGGGCCTTATTGGCGGTCACCACGGGTTTTCCCGCCGCCAGCGCCGCCATCACGACATCATAGGCCGCACCCTCCGCCCCGCCGATCAATTCGACCACGACGTCGACGGCCGCGTCCGCCACCAAGGCCACGGGGTCATCGTGCCAACGCACCCCCTCGAGCGCGACGCCGCGATCCCGTTTCCGATCCCGCGCCGAAACCGCGACCACCTCGATCGAGCGTCCGGCGCGCGCGGCGATCGGCGTTGCATTGTCGCGCAGCAATCGCACGACCCCCGCGCCGACCGTGCCAAGGCCGGCAATTCCAACTGAAAGCGCCGGCTTCATGCCACCTCGGTCTCCGCCGCCGCCATGTTGCCCGGCGCCATGAAACTCCGAATGTTACGCACCGCCTGGCGCAGCCGATGCGTGTTCTCGACCAGCGCGATCCGGACATGGTCATCGCCATACTCGCCGAACCCGATTCCCGGCGCGACCGCGACCTTCGCGCGTTCCAGCAGCAGTTTCGAGAAATCGACCGAGCCGAGATGAGCGTAGCGCGCGGGGATCGGCGCCCAGGCGAACATCGACCCGGCAGGGCTCGGCACATCCCACCCGGCCTGGGCGAGGCCCTTGATCAGCACGTCGCGCCGCTCCTTGTACAGAGCGCGCATCTGATCGACACAATCCTGCGGTCCGTTCAGCGCTGCCGTCGCCGCGACCTGGATCGGGGTGAAGGCGCCGTAATCGAGGTAGGATTTCATTCGCGCCAGGGCCGCAATCAGGCGTGGATTGCCGGCCGCGAACCCCATGCGCCAGCCCGGCATCGAATAGGTCTTCGACATCGAGGTGAATTCGACAGTGAATTCTTTCGCCCCGTTGACCTGCAACACCGACGGCGGCGGCTCGCCCTCGAAATAGATCTCGGCGTAGGCGAGGTCCGAGAGGATGAAAATCTCGTGCTTGCGCGCGAAGGCGACGATGTCCTTGTAGAAATCGAGAGTCGCGAGATACGCCGTCGGGTTCGAGGGAAAATTGACGATCAGCGCGGTCGGCTTTGGCACCGAATGCTTCACCGCACGCTCCAGCGCATGCAGCATGGTCTCGTCCGGCGTCGCTGGCACCGAGCGCACCGAAGCTCCCGCAATGATGAAACCGAATTGATGGATCGGATACGATGGGTTGGGCACCAGGATGGTATCACCCGGCGAGGTGATCGCGTTGGCGAGATTGGCGAGGCCTTCCTTCGAGCCGAGAGTCGCGATCACCTCGGTTTCGGGGTTGAGCTTCACGCCGAAGCGGCGATCGTAATAGGCGGCCAGCGCGCGGCGCAGACCGGGGATGCCCTTGCTGGTCGAATAGCGGTGGCTGCGCGGATCGGCGACGGTTTCGATCAGCTTGGCCACGATATGCGGCGGCGTCGCGCTGTCGGGATTGCCCATGCCGAGGTCGATGATGTCTTCCCGCCGGTTACGCGCCGCCGCCTTGGCCTGATTGACCTCGGCGAACACATAGGGTGGCAGGCGGCGGATGCGATGGAATTCCTCGGTCATGTTCGGTCCTGGTGCGCGGCGGCTGGGAGAAGATTATTGCGGGAGCGACGGGTATAGCAGTTGTGCCGCACCACCGCGACCCGCCGTGAGCGCCTCGATTCGAACGACGGAACCCGGCGCGCCTGCCGCAGTCAATATATCGGCGATTGCGGTCGCCCGCAGCAGCGCCAGATGCAGTCCGGCGGCGCTTCGCGCGGGGGCAAAGCCGATGGCGACAATTGTCGCGCGACCACGATGAGCCGCGACCGCACGGAGCGCCGCCAGATCACGGTTAGGCACGATTGCACGCCCCGGTTGAAACGCGACCAATACCGGCGCCATCTGACCGATTACCGGCGGCACCGGTTTCAACGCCGGCGCTCGCCCACCTGCCGGTGCTGGCAATGCATTCTGGCGTGTATTCGCCGCCAGCAACTCGCCCCGGATCGACCGCTGGACCTGGGGCGACAGCACGGGTGGTTTCGGTGGCACCGAGGCCAGATTGGGTGATGGCTGGTCCAAACCCGGCGCCGGCGGTGGCGGCGGTGCCGCTTTTCCTTCGAGACGATGAAACATCGTGATCGGATTGTAGGTTGCACAGCCCGACACCGCGAGCACGCCGGCCAGAACGATCAGTCGCGCACCGCGACGCCATGCCGCGCTCATACGCTTCCCCCCATTTCAGCCTTGGGCAAAACTTCGCTATAGGTCACGTCGGCTCCTCACTCATCCTGGCTGTCTTTAGCGCCTGGATTGCGGAGCCGGAAGGAGCGTCCATGGCCGATCATCAAAATCAAGAGTCTGGCAATTTCATTTTGCCCGATCCCGCCGTCTATACGCGCACCATGGCCGACATCGGCGCCCGATCACAACGCATCGTCAGCGACTGGCTGCAACGCCAGTCTGACCAGGGAATCACCGCCGATCCGCTCAACATCGGTGGTGCGTTCATGGAAATGACCGCGCGGCTGGTCGCCAATCCGACCAAGCTGATCGAAGCGCAGATGGGATTCTGGCAGGATTACATGACGCTCTGGCAGCATTCGACGCGCCGGATCATGGGCATCGAAACCACCCCGGTGGTGCCCGCTGATCCAAGGGACAAGCGGTTCCAGGACGAGGGTTGGCAACAGAACGAGGTGTTCGACTTCATTCGCCAGAGCTACCTGCTGTCCGCCCGCTTCGTTCAGGACGTGGTCAAACGGGTCGACGGGCTCGATCCGAAAACGGCGCAGAAGGTCGATTTCTATTCCCGCCAGTTCATTGACGCGATGAGCCCGTCCAATTTTGCGTTCACCAATCCACAGGTGTTGCGCAAGACCGTCGAATCCGGCGGCGAGAATCTGCTGCGTGGGTTGCAAAACCTGCTGCGCGACCTTGAGGCCGGCCACGGCAAATTGCATATCCGCATGACCGATTCCGAGCAATTCACGGTTGGCGGCAATATCGCCGTGACTCCGGGAAAGGTGATTTTTCGTAACGAGCTGATGGAGCTGATCCAGTACGCGCCGACGACTGAAAGGGTCATCAAGACCCCGCTGGTGATTTTCCCGCCGTGGATCAACAAATTCTATATCCTTGATCTCAAGCCGAAAAACAGCTTCATCCGCTGGGCGGTCGAACAGGGTCATACCGTGTTCGTCGCAAGCTGGGTCAATCCCGATGAACGTCTCGCCGCGAAGGATTTTCCCGATTACATGAACGAAGGCGTGTTCGCCGCGCTCGATGCGATCGAGGCAGCCACAGGCGAGCGCAGCGTCAATGCGATCGGCTACTGCCTCGGCGGCACATTGCTGGCGGCGACTCTCGCGGTGATGGCGGCACGCGGCGATGAGCGGATTAAATCCGCCACCTTCCTGGTCACGCTTACCGATTTTACCGATGTCGGCGAACTTGGTGTGTTTATCGATGAGGAGCAACTCGGCGCGCTGGAAGACAAAATGAACAGGCGCGGCTATCTCGAAGGTTCCGAAATGTCGACGACGTTCAACATGCTCCGTTCGAACGATCTGATCTGGAGCTTCGTGGTCAACAACTACCTGCTTGGCAACGATTCATTCCCGTTCGATCTTTTGTACTGGAATTCGGACTCCACCCGCATGCCGGCGGCGATGCACTCTTTCTATTTGCGCAACATGTACCAGAAGAACCGGCTGATCGAACCCGATGGCCTGACGCTCGACAACACCAAGGTCGATCTCCGCCGCATCACCATCCCGGTCTATTTCCTGTCCTGCCGCGAGGATCATATCGCGCCCTGGACCAGCACCTACAAAGCGACCCAGGTGATGGCGGGACCCAAGCGCTTCGTGCTCGCGGCCTCCGGTCATATCGCCGGTGTCGTCAACCCGCCGGGCAGCGGCAAATACAGCCATTTCGTCAATGACACCCTGCCCGAAACCGCCGAAGCCTGGATGGAAGGCGCCACCGAAGTCGCCGGTTCCTGGTGGCCGGACTGGCAACGCTGGATCACCGCGCGGGCAAAAACCCGCGTGGCCCCACGCATCCCCGGTACCGGCGCCTTGCCCGCTCTCGCTGACGCACCGGGGGACTACGTCAAAGTCCGCGCCCCTTGACGCCAGGCGAACCGCCTACCGGGAACGCATCGTCGCGAGTTGCTATGGTGTTGCCGGCGAGCGAGGGTTTCGCGCCCGATCGTGCCGGCGCGATCGCGCTGGTGGTGCGGCGCCTTGCCGGGGCGGCTGGCGCCGGTGTGATCGGCCGCCGGAATTCCGCCACCTACCCGGCCATCGACTATCATCCGGTCTCAGCCGGTAGCAAAATGTTCTACGCACTCGGCGTGATCCGCCAGCTTCGCGCACAGAGACCCGATGTCATTGAAATCCACCAACAACCCCGCCTGGCACGGCTGATTGCGCGTTTGTTTCCAAGCGCCCGCGTCATGCTGTTTATCCATAACGACCCGCTGGAGATGCGCGGCCTGCGTCGTCGCGCCGAGCGCGCCCGCACCCTTGCCACCCTTCACCGCGTGATCTGCGTTTCGGATTACCTGCGCTCCCGCTACGCGCTTGGCATCGAACCAACATCCAGCCTCGCCGTCCTGCCCAATCCGCTCACCCTCATGGATCTGCCAGCCGCCACGGTACCGCGAGATCGCCTGATTTTGTTTGCCGGCCGCATCGTTGAATCCAAGGGGATTGCCGATTTCATCGCCGCCTGTGCCGCAGCCCTGCCGCAGCTTCCGGGTTGGTCCGCCGCGATCATCGGCGGCGACCGGTTCGGGCCGAACAGTTCTGAAACCCGCTATGTCGCCGCGATGCGAACCGCTGCCATCAGCGCCGGCATCGCTTTCGCGGGCTATCAGACCCACGCCACCGTGCTCACCGCCATGGCGCGCGCTGCCATCGTTGTTGTACCGTCGCGCTGGCCGGAACCGTTCGGCCTCACAGCCCTCGAAGCGATGGCGAGCGGTGCCGCCCTGATCGCCACAAATACCGGGGGCCTGCCCGAAGTGATCGGCGATGCTGGTATGATGATACCTCCTGGCGACAGCTCCGCCCTCACCGGTGCGATTATCCATCTTGCCACCGATGGGGCCGCGCGCATTGCTCTTGCCGCCAACGGGCGAGTCCGCGCCGCTGGCTTCGATACAGCGATCATCGCTGCCCGCCTCGAGGCGTTGCGCGCCGAGAAAACGCCGTTATGACGGTGCCATGATCGCCAAGCGCCTTGCCCTCGCCGCTGCAATTTTGCTGCCGCTTTGCCTGCTCTATGCGCGCGCCGGCGCGGAATTCGCGATCGCCACCATCGACATCGCCTTCCTCACCCACTCAGCCCGCACCCGAACCTGGGCCTGGGCGCGCCAACCCTGGTTCCTCATCGCACTCGCCTGGTGGGCCGCCGAAATGCTCTGCTCCCTGCCCATCCCCTCCCTCGGCCTCGGCCCCGGCGGCTGGAAATCCTTCGGCCAGGCCCTCGTCCTGATCCGCCTGCTGCTCCTGCCCGCCGCCCTCGGCACCTTCGTGCTCGACACCCCCCGCGCCCGCCAATCGTTCTGGGCGGTCATCGCCGCCTGCGAAGCCTGGATTCTGTTCGAATGCTGGCAACAGGAACTGTTCGGCGTCAACATCTTCGGCGACCACCGCTGGGGTGACGGCTCGCTCACCGGCCCGTTCTGGGCGCCACGCGCCGGCCCGCCCTACACCCACCTCCTGTTTCTCACCGCCCTCCCGATCGTTGCCGCCCTGATCGCGCGAAAAGGCACCGCCCCAAAACTCGCCGCCGCCGCCTTCGCCATCATCGGCTTCGCCACCGCCCTGATCATCGGCCAGCGCATGCCCTTCCTGCTCGCCGGCCTCGGCCTCGTCGTCACAGCACTCGCCTTCCGCCCGGTGCGCCTGCCCGCCATCGCACTCGGCATCCTGGTCATCCTCGCCATCCCCGCCCTCAAAATCGTCTCACCCCCCAGCTTCGACAAACTGGTCGGCGAAACCAGCCTCCAGATCCGCCACTTCGCCAAAAGCCCCTACGGCGAACTCTACACCCGTGCGACAGTCATGATCGAACACTCGCCCTGGCACGGCTACGGCTTCAACGGCTTCCTCTATTTCTGCCCCGAACCGAAATTCGACGCCGGGCTCCCCGCACTCGGCATCGGCCCGACCAACCTCGCCCGCGGGGCGTGCAACATCCACCCCCATAATTTCTACCTCCAGGCCGCGATCGACGCCGGGATCGGCGGCCTCGCCCTGTTCGCCGCCCTCAACCTCGCCTGGCTCCTCGCCCTGGCGCGCGGCATGCTCCGCCAGCCGATGCAGCTCGGCGCCTTCATCGGCGTCCTCACCTACGCCTGGCCGCTGGCCTCGACCGACAATTTCGCCGTCCTCCCCATGGCCGGATGGCTCTTCGTCATGCTCGGCCTCGGCCTCGCCTTCACCAGCGCAGACCCGCAATCCCCGCCGCAATCTGGCCCGCCCGAACCCCAGGCCCTATATCAGCGCGAACGACACGCCCTCATCCTGACAGGAGCGCCCCCATGACCGACACAGCGACCGCCCCCGTGACCGAAAGCGCGACCACCGCCGCGACCGACCTCGTCCCGGTCACCGTCCTCACCGGCTTCCTCGGCGCCGGCAAAACCACCCTGCTCAACCGCATCCTCACCGAACACCACGGCAAACGCTACGCCGTCGTCATCAACGAATTCGGCGAACGCGGCGTCGATAACGACCTCGTGGTCGATACCGACGAAGAAGTCTTCGAAATGAACAACGGCTGCATCTGCTGCACCGTGCGCGGCGACCTCATCCGCATCATCAACGGCCTGATGAAACGCCGCGGCAAATTCGACGGAATCATCGTCGAAACCACGGGCCTCGCCAACCCCGCCCCCGTCGCCCAAACCTTCTTCGTCGACGAAGACGTCAAATCCAAAACCCGACTCGACGCCATCGTCACCGTCGTCGACGCCAAAAATCTCCCCGCCCGCCTGCGCGACAGCCAGGAAGCCACCGACCAGATCGCCTTCGCCGATGTCATCGTCCTCAACAAACTCGACCTCGTCACCCAGGACGAACTCACAGCCGTCGAAGCCGACATCCGCCGCATCAACCGCTACGCCACAATCCACCACGCCACCAAAGCCGATATCCCCGCCGATAAACTCCTCGGCATCAACGCCTTCAGCCTCGACCGAATCCTCGAATCCACCCCCGACTTCCTCGACGACGACGCCCACACCCACGACGAACACATGACCAGCATCAGCCTCGCCCTTACAACCCCGCTCGACGCCGAAAAATTCAACGCCTGGATCGGCGGCATCCTCGCCACCCAAGGCCAGGATATCCTCCGCACCAAAGGTATCCTCGCCTTCGAAGACGAACCCCGCCGCTTCGCCTTCCAAGCCGTCCACATGATGGCCGACGGCGACTTCATCCGCCCCTGGAAACCCGACGAACCCCACGAAAGCCGCATCGTCTTCATCGGCCGCAATCTCAACCGCCCACAACTGCGCCGTGGATTCGAAAGCTGCGTGGCAGCTTGAGGAAGAACGCGCAGGTAAGGCAGGGAAGCACTTCTTTTTTGAAAAAAAGAAGCAAAAAACTTCTATTCGTCTGGCCTGTAGCCGTGAAACCGCCCATGTCCCAGATAAAAAAATCTCTCTGCTTCCTCTTCACAAGCAACCCGGCGAACGTTGCGTGACGACATGAAAACGACAGGCAAAGAAAGGCAAAGCAAACGGTCCCCGTCCGTAAAAACGAACCCAAAAACCTCCATCCATCTGGCCCCCAGTCTTGAGACCACCCATGCCCCAAATTAAAAAAAGTTTTTTGCTTCTTTTTTACAAAAAAGAAGCCTTCTTCTCCCCTAATCTTTCCCACCTCCAATGACCCCCGACGAACTCCTGCAAAAACGCGGCGTCATCCATGAATATGACGCTCACGTCACAGCCGCCTGTTTCAACCGCGCTGGCACCCATTTTGCTGTCGCATTGGGCGATGGCCGTGTCGTCCTGCGCGACATCGCGGCCGGACGCTGGCACGAGCACGCGTTGCACGATGGTGTGGTTCTCGCGCTCACGCCGGACGTTGATGCGGCGGGTTTTCTGACCGGCGGCGATGATGGGCATCTCCGTCGCATCGATCCAGCGACCGGTCCGAGCATCATCGCAAGCTATGGGATGAAATGGGTCGATCATGTCGCCACCGTGCCCGATCGCAAATCCCCGCTCCGCGCCGCTGCGGTCGGCCGGAATGTGCATCTGATCGATAGCGCCGGGGCGGTAGTCCGCACCTTGGCGCATCCGTCCACCGTGTCGGGGCTGGCGTTCGATGCCAAGGCGCGCCGGATTGCCGCGTCGCATTACAACGGTGCCTCGCTGTGGTTCGTCCGTTCGGAGAACGCCAAACCGCAGGTGCTGGAATGGAAGGGCAGTCACATCGGCGTGGCTTTGCATCCCGATCTCGATGCCATTGTCACTGCGATGCAGGAAAATGCATTGCACGGCTGGAAACTGCCTGATGGTCAGCACATGCGCATGAGCGGCTACCCGAGCAAACCGGAATCGCTCGGCTTCACCCGCTCTGGCAAATGGTTGGCCAGTGCCGGGGCCGAGGCGATCATCCTATGGCCGTTTTTCGGCGGCGGCCCGATGGGCAAGGCCCCGCTCGAACTCGCCGCCTCTGCCTCGTTGGTCAAGCGCATCGCCTGCCATCCACAGAACGAAATCGTCGCCGCCGGCTATGCTGACGGCATGGTCGTGGTGGCGGACATCACGCGTGAACGCGTCCTGCCGATCGCCGCCGCCGGCAACGGCCCGGTCTCCGCCCTGGCCTGGAATTCCAGCGGTAGCCACCTGGTCTTTGGCACTGAAACGGGCTTCACCGCGGTTGTGGATTTTTCCCCCGCGCGGTAGCCGCAATCCGATACCCCGCCGGAGGAGCCGTCGGGCGGCCGCTGCCGCGATCCGTGCGAGGGCCGCTTCGAGGAGCTCGGCGGCGGAAATGTCGCCCGCGCGGATCAGCGCCGCGAGGGTAGTGGCGTCCTGGTCCTGCCAGTCGATCAAGGGGTCGGTCCCTGTCATTCAGAACGATGCCGCGCTTAGAGCGATATGCGATTAAGTTGACGCAGCAGCGGCAGCATAATCGCATGAAATCGCTCGAAAAAATATAGAGCTAGAGCGTTAGGCTGAAAGCATAACGCTCTAAGCGCGTTATGCGGAGATGGCGGCTTCAACCCGGCGATCCGGGATCAGCCAGAGCAGTGCCACGATCGCATAGAGCGCATCGGAGAGCGCCGTGTCGATGAACGCAAGCCCGATTCCGCCTAGGTACAGCAGGGGCGAGACCTTGCCTTTGATGTCGCGGCCGAGCGCCTTCGCGAGGGCAGAGGTCTTGCCCTGGGTGCGAATGATGGCGGTTTGCAGAGCGTACCAAGCGAGGGCCGGCAACAGCAGGGCGACGCCGTAGAGGGCGGTCGGGATCGGGGCGGTGTGGTGGGCACCGACCCAGGCGGTGGCGAAGGGGATGAGTGACAGCCAGAACAGCAGGTGCAGATTGGCCCAGAGGATCGAGCCGGTGACGCGGGGGACGAGCTGGAAGAAATGGTGGTGGTTGTTCCAATAGATTGCGACGTAGATGAAGCTGAGGATGTAGCTGACGAAGGTTGGGGCTGCGGTTGCGAGCGCGGCGAGGGTGGTGCCGTGCGGCAGTTTCAGGTCGAGCACCATGATGGTGATGATGACGGCGATGACGCCATCGGTGAAGGCGGCGAGGCGGTCTTTTTCCATCGACGCGATTTTTTCATGGTTTGGAAATCGGTGCAACGTGGGAGGGATGGTTCGACAAAAAGAAAGGCCGTGGATTGCTCCACGGCCTTTTGACGTATCAGCGGGAGGCGATGGATCAGAAATCCATATCGCCCATGCCGCCCATGCCGCCCATTCCGCCGCCGCCGCCCTGAGGCGCCTTCTTCTCGGGGCGTTCGGCGACCATGGCTTCCGTGGTAACCAGCAGGCCGGCCACCGAGGCGGCGTCCTGCAGGGCGGTGCGGACAACTTTGGTCGGGTCGATGATGCCGGCCTTGACCAGATCCTTGAACTCGCCGGACTGGGCATCGAAGCCCCAGCCGTAATCGTCCTTGTCAAGCACTTTGCCGGAGATCACGGCGCCGTCTTCACCTGCGTTTTCGGCGATCTGGCGCATCGGGACCAGGATGGCCTTGCGGATGATATCGATGCCGAAGCGTTGATCGTCGTTGTCGGCCTTGACCTTGGAGAGGATCAGTGAGGCGCGGGCGAGGGCGACGCCGCCGCCAGGGACGATGCCTTCTTCGACGGCTGCGCGAGTTGCGTGCAGGGCGTCGTCAACGCGATCCTTGCGCTCCTTCACTTCGGCTTCCGAGGCGCCACCGACGCGGATGACCGCGACGCCGCCGGCGAGCTTGGCAAGGCGTTCCTGCAGCTTCTCGCGGTCGTAGTCCGAGGTGGTTTCCTCGACCTGTGCGCGGATCTGGTTGCAGCGGCCGGTGATGTCGGCCTTTTTGCCGGCGCCTTCGACGATGGTGGTGTTTTCCTTTTCGATCAACACCTTCTTCGCGCGGCCGAGCATGGCGAGCGTGACGGTCTCCAGCTTGATGCCGAGGTCTTCGCTGATGACCTGGCCGCCGGTGAGGATCGCGAGATCTTCCAGCATCGCCTTACGACGATCACCAAAGCCCGGCGCCTTGACGGCTGCGATTTTGAGGCCGCCGCGCAGCTTGTTCACGACCAGGGTCGCGAGGGCTTCGCCTTCGACGTCTTCGGCGATGATCAGCAGGGGCTTGCCGGACTGGACGATGGATTCGAGCAGCGGCAGCATCGGCTGGAGGCCGGAGAGCTTTTTCTCGTGGATCAGGATGTAGGGGTTATCCAGGTCCGCGACCATTTTTTCCGGGTTGGTGATGAAGTAGGGCGAGACGTACCCGCGGTCGAACTGCATGCCCTCGACCACATCGAGCTCGGTCTGGATGCCTTTGGCTTCTTCGACGGTGATGACACCCTCGTTGCCGACCTTCTGCATCGCTTCGGAGATCATCTTGCCGATTTCGGCTTCGCCGTTGGCGGAGATGGTGCCAACCTGGGCGGTTTCGGTCGGGTTGTTGATCTTTTTGGTGCGCTTCTTCAGTTCTTCGACGACGGCGATGACGGCCTTGTCGATGCCGCGCTTCAGATCCATCGGGTTCATGCCAGCTGCGACGGCTTTGACGCCTTCGCGGACGATGGCCTGGGCGAGAACGGTGGCGGTGGTGGTGCCGTCACCGGCGAGGTCGTTGGTGCGCGAAGCGACTTCGCGGACCATCTGGGCGCCCATGTTTTCGAAACGATCGGCGAGCTCGATTTCCTTCGCGACGGTGACACCGTCCTTGGTGATGCGCGGCGAGCCGAAGCTCTTTTCGAGCACGACGTTGCGGCCTTTGGGGCCGAGCGTGACTTTAACCGCGTTGGCGAGAACGTCGACGCCGCGGAGCATGCGCTCACGGGCATCGGCTGAAAAACGAACGTCTTTAGCAGCCATGATTGTGTTCCTTTTAGAGAATTATGAGGTCGGGAAGGCTCAGGCGGCCTTTTTCTTGGCGGCCGGGGTGCCTTCGATGACGCCCATGATGTCGGATTCCTTCATGATCAACAGCTCTTCGCCGTCGAGCTTCACTTCGGTGCCAGACCATTTGCCGAACAGGATGCGGTCGCCGGCCTTGACGTCGAGCGCCACGATGGCGCCGGCTTCATTGCGCGCGCCGGCACCGACGGCGATGACTTCGCCTTCCATCGGCTTTTCCTTGGCGGTGTCGGGGATGATGATGCCACCGGCGGTCTTTTCCTCGGCGTTCAGCCGGCGGACGACCACGCGGTCGTGGAGGGGACGGAATTTCATCGGATCGCTCCTGATTTGCGTCGTATGTGATTGACTGGCTCAACAACGCTGACCCTTAAAAGGCATCACACGCTGCTAGCACTCTCATCCGGAGAGTGCCAATCCATTATAGCCAGGGCGGTTTTTTGTCAAGTCCGGCAGCACTTTCGGGCGGTGAGTGCTAATACGTTGATAACGCATAATTTTCTTGCCAAACCCCCTGGTTGTCATGGCATTGTCATTGGGACGGGACGCCACTTCGTGGTTCGGCCAACCGGTTTTGACGAGGGGATTCAATGAACTTAAGCAAACAATTACAAGGATATCGACTGACGACTGCGGAGATTTTGTATCATTTGCCGGATCACCCGGGGGTGTTGCAGAGTTTTGTATGGCAGGAATTGGACATCGCGCCGCGGTATCCGGTGTTGAACAACTTTCTGGCATTCTGGGCGCGTCAGATCGAGGGGAAGCTGCATTCGGTGCGGGTAGGATCTGCGGCGCTGATTTCGCCCAGCGAGATGCGGCACGGCACACTCCTGACGTTACAGTAAGCGTAGCACGGCGGTTACAGAGCAGAATTTCCGAAACGTGCGCCGCGTTTGTTAGGCGCTTTTTAACGATTCAATGCGTTAGATACCTCAGCACGAGGTCGTTTCATGTCGCGTTTCAATTGGGTCTTCAGAGTGGCGACTGCATCGGGGCTGTTTTTGGCGGCATCCCCGGTCGCCTGGTCCGATGGCTCGTTGGTCGGACTGAATCCTGGCATCGTTGCCGCCGAAACACGGATTTCGCTCGGAATTGCTGTGCAATGTACGCAGTATCGTGAAAATTTCGGTAAGACGTCAGGTCAGGAACGAGGGTCCCTGCCGGCATTTTCGGCGGCCGTCACGCGTGTGGGGCCCGTTTTAGGAATTCCAGGCATTTATACCGGTGTCATCTATGATTTCGCCGGCGGACCTCTGGCTTATCATGGGTATCACCAGAGCAGCCCCGGTTTCGGGTTGCCCTCTTACGATGCAACCGATCATACGCGATTCAATACATTCGAGGTTCGCTTGGGCAAAGCGGTGGTTGTGTCACCGGTGATCGATTTGATTCCGTTTGCAACGGCCGGATTCCAAAGTTGGTATCGTGATTTCGGTGGTGGTTATGGCGCATTTTATCGGGCTGCAATCGCGGGGGTAGGGGCGCGACTTGAGGCCGCTGTGACGGACCGCCTGGTGATGTCGGCAATGGCGGAGGATTTGGCCGTGGTCGGAGGACGGGCTTCGGCACCGGTTCCCGGTTTCGCAGGAGATTTTGGCACCAGCGGCGAGGAGGCCGTGCGCCTCGGAGGCGATTGGGATTTGGGGAATGCGATACATCTGACCGCCGATCTCGGTGTGCGGCATTTCAACTATGGCGGATCCGGGTTGAATGACAGCCTCTATGAACCGCCGAGCGTCACTCTGGTGGTTCGCAGCGAGGTTGGTGTGGCATTAGGATTTTGATAATATCTGATGGTGAGCGGTCGTTGTGGTGAGATTTCGTTAGAACGGCTGGCTTTTGGGCGGTTTGAAAATAATTTCTAACTAGACGTTATTTTCACTTTCCCACCCACCCCAGTTTGGGCTATTTGTTTTTTCATGATGAGGCTTTGTGTACGGACACCGTGGTGAGGTGTTCGACGGAGGACGGTCGGCCGGTTGTTGACACCGGTACGATCGAGGCCGCTGGTTTCCGGGCGTTTGCCGAGTCTGTCCTGTTGACGGTGAATCAGCGCCCGGCACGGCACCACGGCGCCTTGATCGACGCGCTTCAGCGTGTTTCGCAAGGAGCGACCGATCGGTTGATGGTGCTGATGCCGCCGGGGGCAGCGAAGTCCACATATGCCTCTGTTTTGTTTCCGGCATTTTGGTTTGCGGCGAAGCCGCATCGCGAAGTGATAGCCACGTCGCATACGGCGTCGCTGGCCGAACATTTCGGGCGCCGGCTACGTAGTCTGATCGCTGAACACGGCCCAGGCATCGGATTAACGATCGAAGCGAGTAGCCGCGCGGCGACACGATTTGGTCTTGCCAATGGTGGACAGTATTTTGCGGCCGGGGTGCGCGGACCGATCACCGGGCGGCGCGCCGATTTGATTTTAATCGATGATCCAGTGAAAACCTGGGCCGAGGCCGATAGCCGGACGGCGCGGGATGCCTTGTATGACTGGTACCGCGCCGAGTTGCTGTCTCGATTGAAACCAAACGGGCGTGTCGTTCTGATCATGACGCGCTGGCATGAAGATGATCTTGCCGGACGGTTGATCCGTCGGGACGAAGGTTGGACTGTGCTGCGTCTGCCGGCGCTCGCCGAGGCCGCCGACCCGCTCGGGCGCGCTGTCGGGGAGGCACTCTGGCCGGAATGGGAGTCTGCGGCCGCGATCTCGCGGAAACGTTGTGCCGTGGGTGAACGGGTTTTCAGCGCGCTCTATCAGCAAAACCCTACTACTGATGTTGGGCAGGTGTTCGATGTGACCCGGCTGATCCGGCTGGCCGAAACACCAGCCGTGGTGCGCTCGGTGCGCGCCTGGGATTTGGCGGCGAGTGTCGCGACGGCGGGTCGGGATCCGGATTGGACTGTGGGGTTGAAGCTTGGATTGCTCGCCGATGCGCGATTTGTGGTGCTTGATATTGTGAGACTGCGGGCGGCGCCTGCGGAGGTCGAGCGGGTGATGCTTGAGACCGCGCGGGCGGATGGAGTGGCGACGACGATCGCTTTGGCACAGGACCCTGGCCAGGCAGGGGTTGCGCAGATTGCTTATTTGCGCCGTGGGTTGCTTGGTTTCACGGTGTTGTCGAGTCCGGAAACGGGGCCCAAACATACACGCGCCATGCCCGCGGCGGCCCTCATGGGAGCAGGCCAGATTTTGGTCGTCGAGGCCAGCTGGACGCCTGCGCTGCTCGCTGAATTGCAAGCGTTTCCCGATGGAGAGAAGGATGATCAGGTTGACGCGTTGTCACGCGCGGTGGCGACGATTGCGGCTGTACCAATGGTTAGCCGAGTGGTGCGACATACTCTGATGGGACGGTAAAGATGTTCGAGACGATCTGTCAGACGATTCCAGTGGACCCGCACTTGGCTCCGCGGGCACGACGACTGGAGATATACCGCCGCGTACTGGATGGCACGATCTATGATGGGCTTCCCTATGCGTTCGGAGATGAGAGGAACGGCGCGGGGGAATATATTCCCCTGCGGGCGCGACGTCCTTCGGTGCGGTACGGGTTGTGCCGCATCGTCGTGGAGGATTCGGTATCACTGTTGTTCAGCGCGGGGCATTTTCCGGCAGTGGAGTGTGCTAACTCTGCGGTTGAGGCATTGCTTGGCGATGTCGTGCGCGAATGCCGGCTCAATGAGGTGATGATCGATGCGGCGCTGCGCGGTGCCGTGGGATCTGTTGCGGTGCTGTTGCGTGTACTGAAGGGCAGGCTGTTCTTTTCGGTATTGGAGACGCAATACCTGACGCCGGTTTGGCGCGAGGATGCTCCCGACACACTGACTTCGGTGACTGAAAGATACAAGGTTAAAGGGTCTGAATTACTGGAACAGGGATATACGAATATCGATGATTCCCAGTATTACTGGTTCCAGAGAACCTGGGATGCGTCCGGTGAGATTTGGTACGCACCACAGAGCGTCGTCGATCCGTTGCCGCTTGAAATCGATGACGAACGGAGCGTGAGGCATGGCCTCGGATTTGTGCCGATCGTGTGGATTCGTAATCTGCCTGGAGGCGACGGGGTGGACGGAGCCTGCACGTTTCGCGCTGCGATCGAAACCGGCATTGAGATCGATTATCAGCTCTCGCAGGCGGGGCGTGGGCTAAAATATGCGTCCGATCCAACGCTATTGATCAAAGAACCGGCAACGACGGATCGCGAGTTGGTCAAGGGCGCGGGAAATGCCTTGATTGTCTCTGAAAAAGGCGACGCCAAGCTGTTGGAGATTGGCGGCACAGCCTCGGCCGCAGTGATCGAATACGTACGGACGCTCCGTGAGATGGCGCTTGAGAGTGTTCATGGCAATCGAGCCAATGCTGATCGACTGAGTGCGGCGCAATCGGGGCGGGCTCTGGAGCTGATGAATCAGGGGCTGATCTGGCTTGCGGATAATTTGCGAATTTCATATGGCGAGGGCGGATTATTAGCATTGCTACGAATGGTGTTGCGGGCACGGGCACGATTTCCACTGACCGTGATGGGCCAGGCGATACCCTTGGTGGAGACAGACGTCCGGCTCAATCTGCGCTGGCCGCGCTGGTATCCGCCATCCGCAGATGATCGGCTCAAGGAGGCGCAGGCGATCGCCATACTGGTCAATGCCGGTCAGCTTTCACGAGAGACAGCTGTGAAGAGCTTGGCAGCTACACACGCGATCTCTGATGTGGCCGCTGAACTCGATCGGATCGAAAATGACGGAGATCAAATGCAACAGGATAGCGCATGACGGATGAAATTGAGAGTGAAGACCAACCGCTAGACGACTGGCGGACGCGTGCCGAGGTGGCCGAACAAGCGCTCGGGAAAATGCAACGTGAACATTCAGAAAAGCTCAAACGGGCTGAATTGAAGATTGAAGCCGTGAGGGCTGGCATGGTTGATCTCGATGGGTTGAAGCTCATCGATTTTGATAAGATTGTTCTGGCAGAAGATGGCTCAGTTCCCGATGCCCCAGCGGTAATGACCAAGCTGAAGCGCGAAAAGCCATGGTTGTTCGGGGGCGCTTCTTCGTCCTCGACGGCTGCGGTACCGCGAGCTGAACCCGCACGGGCGCGGCATGCGCGCGATTTGAGCGAGGCTGAGTGGCGCGCGGCACGGGCTGAGATGTTGCGGCGGTCGGGCGGGTAGAAGCATAACTTACAGCTTCCTTTGAATAAAAAAGGAAGAATAACACGATTAGTCTGATTGGGTGTGGCCAATCTATCTGGCGCAGGCTTGGTTCGTGCCGATTTTTTTTGGTTCGCTTTTATAAAAGGGACCGCATTCTTCACTGCCGCCTTCCGATCGGGAGCGCGGCTTTTTTTGCGTCATTCGCAAGGGGATCAAACATGGGTATTTCGAATTTTCCGGCTTCACTTCAGCCGATCATTCAGCAAGGCTTCCTGGAGCGAGAGTTCGAGCAGGCTTTGCGGTCGCGGCTAGGATACCGGATGGTTGCGGACCGGGAGAGTTTTTCGGTCGGCATTGGCGAAACGTTGACCAAGACAAGAGCGGGCCTGAAGCCTTCGGTAACAACGCCGATGGCGGCAAGTACCAATACAAATCTGGACAATGGCTTGACGCCGCAGGGCTGGGGTGTCGAGCAATATACTGTGACGCTGAATTTCTATGCAGCGACGCAGGATTTGAACATGGTGACAAGCCGGGTCGGCATCGCGTCGCAGTTTTTGCAGAATGCCTCGACCAATGGAGAGCAGGCTGCCCGAAGCTTGGATGAACTCGCGCGGAATGCTTTGTTTGGGCCTTATTTTGGTGGAAATACCAGAGTCCTGACGACTTTGGCTACCCCCGGGCCGACGATTGCGGTTGACGACATTCGTGGATTCACGACCGTTTATGTCAACGGTGTGCAAACGGCGGTTTCAGCAGCAAATCCCCTTGCCGTGATGGTGGGGTCTAACGAATACACCTTGGTTTCAGTGACTCCGGATCTGAGCAACACAACGACTGCGCCGACCGGCATCTCTGGCCAGTTAACTTTCGCGACTGATCTGGCGGTGAGTGACGCGACTGCTGGAAACCCGGTGGTAGCGGGCACGGCGAGCATAATCGTTCGACCCTCGGGGCGCCCGACCACGGCGGCGCTGCAAGCGGGAGACAGCTTGACGATGTCGGTTTTGCTTGATGCTGTGGCAACGTTGCGGCAGAACGCCGTACCTGAACTTGATGGTGCCTATAACTGCTATCTTGATCCAGTATCCGCTCGGCAGTTATTTTCTGATCCTGATTTCCGGCAGTTGTTCCAGGGCGCAACGTCGAGCAACCCGGTGTTCCGTCAGGGCATGGTGAACGATTTCCTGGGGCTGCGATTCATTACCACAAACGAGGCCTACGTGCAGACGGCTGGGGTCGCATCGGGGCTTGCGGTGCGACGGCCGATCATTTGTGGCAAGGGTGCGTTGATCGAGGCGGATTTCGCGGGAATGGGCGCCGAGGATGTGGCACCAAAAGATGCGCTGGTTAGCATTATCGACAATGTCGCAATGGTGACGCGCGAGCCGATCGATCGGTTGCAGCAGATTATTGCGCAATCGTGGTATTGGATCGGTGGTTTCTGTGCACCCTCTGACACCACCACGACATCGACTACCGTTCCCACGGCGAATAACTCGAATTTCAAGCGTGCCGTCATGATCGAGCATATCGGTTGAGGGGTATTTAGCTATGTCAACGGGGGCATCGTTACCGTTCCGGCCGACCGGGACGGCATCGGTTGCGGCTTCGACCAGTGCGGCTGCCGTCGCATTGATGGGGGGCGGGTCAAGCGTATTGGTGTTTAATGCGGCAAGTGGCGTGGCATTTGTACGGTTTGGGATGGAGGGCGTGACGGCCACGATTGCCGGCGATTTGCCGGTTCCAGCGGGTGGACGGGTACTGCTGGATGTGGGGAAATTGGCGACCTATGCCAGCGCTGTGCTGGCATCGGGCGCCGGTTCAGTGTTTTTCACCCGCGGTGATGGGTCGGTGTACTGAAATGTCAGGCGTTTATGACAGTGCGCCGGGAACGCTGACTGAGGCACAGAAGGTCGATATACGACGGTTCTGCGGGTATCCGGCATATGGCGCCGGGGCCGCCGGGTTCCAATCGTGGCGCTTCTTTCAGGCCTACGGCACGTTGGAATATCGGATGAACAACTTTGCTCCGGCGGAAATAGCCGTTGTGGTGAACTATCTGAACACGTTGAACGCCCTTGAGGCGGCAGTGCCATTGGCGAGCGCCAACCTTGACACCGAAGCGGCCGCAAGCTGGCAGCATAACCAACGCGAAGTGCACGACCGGGACGCGCTGTTCGACGGCTGGCGAAGACGATTGTGTGGTTTCATCGGAATCCCACCGGGTGGGGCCTTGGAATCTAGCGGCATTACCTTGATCGTTTGAGGATCGTTATGGACGGCGTGAGACTGGCGGATCGCATTGCGTACGGCGGTGGCATGGCCGCGCGCAAGGCGGGGGTGATCTGCGACGCGTTCCGGCCGCGCAATGGCGGGTGTCCGGTGGTGGCGGTGAACCGGACGGTGAGATTGGCAGTGCTTTCGGTGCCGGTCTCAGGGTCAGCGCGCGGACCCGCGCCGTTTGGGGTGCCGTATCGGCAGCTCGTGCTGGATCAGGCTTATGTCGCAGCTGGGGATTATGTCGTGGGGCCATTGGGAACGCTTTTGGTGGCGACGAATGAACCCCCAGCACCGGTGTTGGGGGTGCAGTGTAACGAGACCGTGAGCGTGTGGCGCCCTTCAGGGCCTGTGCTGGCGGGGGTCAATCCGTATGGGGCGATTCTGGCTGGTGCGGCGACCGCTATCCTGTCGGGGTTTCCGGCGGCGCTGTTGCCGGGCGGCGTTAGTGATCGATCCCGCGCGGGGCTGCCTGATGACACCAAATTGCCGGGATATATCGGGGCGGTGGCTGCGGTTGACGGGTTGGCACCTCAGGTGGCGGATCTCGTGCGCGACGCACGCGGGCGGCAATTCGTGGTGGACGCGGTGGTGGCCTACGGGGGCATTTGGCGCTTAGCACTGACCGAAAGTGTCATTTGATGGCAGATCAAGCGGATGTCGAGACAGCGCTGACATCATTGGTTGCGACAGCGATTTATCCAAATGGATCGTCGCAGCCTTCGGTGGTGGTCGGGCCAGGTGGGGCGGTGACATGCCGGGTGTATCGGGGAATGCCGAACGGACCGACACTGGAAGCCGATTTGGCTCAGGGAGCGATACACGTGACAGTGTTCGCCACGGCCACGGCGGTGAGGAACACCACGCGGTTTCCTCGTGTTTGGCAGGAGGTGGCACCTGTGCCGGCCACGCTTGGCGTTAACGTCGACAATTTGTCGGCGACGTTTTCAGGGATTTGTGCAGCGGGGCAATTGGCGGGAATCGCGGTTGACGGGACGATTTTTCCTTATGCCGTGCAGGCGACGGATACGCCTCCGACTGTTGCAAGCAATCTCGCGGCAATGATGCGAGCGGCCGGATGGTTGGTCGAGTATGCGGGATCGACCGTCACTGTGCCAGCGGCGCGCTTGTTTACCGCGCGAGTCGTGGCCGGCGGTATATCGCTGCAGGAAATCAAGCGCCAGGCGCAGGAATTCAGGGTTTCGCTATGGTGTGGTGATCCGCTGACGCGCGATGCTGTTGCGGCGGTGGTCGATCCTGCGCTGGCGACGCCGAATTTCATTGGGCTTGCAGATGGATCATGCGGGCATATTGCGTATGTGGGTGGAACCACGACGGACGCAGGTGCCGACGCGGCTCTATATAGGAGAGATATTGTCTATACTGTTGAATATCCAACGACATTGGCAGCATTGACGCCGGCGATGTTGTTTGGTGTTGGCAATATCGAGGCAAATGGCGCGTTTATTGCCGGGATGTCCGGTTAAGGAGAATTCATGACAATTAAATTCGTAGTGGTGAAGCCGTTCGGCGGCTTCAAAAGGGGTGATGTGATCACCGATTCAACAGCGATGGCGAAAATCCTGGCTGAAGGCCAAGCGCAATCGGTCGTGCGCGTTATGGCGGAGGGCTAACAAATGCCGATTTCACAAGCTGGCGCATTGAACACGACCGCGCTGATCGTGCCGGATTTGTATGTGCAGATCGTGCCCCCGCAGACGCTGTTGCTCAACGGCGTGCCGACTAATGTGCTTGGAGTGGTGGGTAGCGCAAGCTGGGGGCCGGTAGATCAGCCGATGATCGTCGGTTCCATGGGCGATTATGCGACATCGTTCGGGCCGATTCTGGCACGTCAGTACGACATGGGGACCGTTGTGGCGATCGGAGTCCAGCAGGGTGCCTCGAATTTCCGCTGTGTGCGGGTGACTGACGGTACTGATACCGCGGCCTCGGTGTCGATCCTGGGGGCACTGACACTGACGGCTTTGTATACCGGAAGCCTCGGCAATAATCTGGTCGCGACTCTCTCTTCAGGTTCGGCTGCCAACTCCTGGCAGGTGACAATCGCCCTGCCGGGTGGCGCGGTTGAAGTTTATAATAACATCATCGGTACTGGAGCGGCGTTCTGGGCTGCGGTGGCAAGCGCGATCAACAGTGGCACCGGCCCCCTCCGAGGCGCTTCGCAACTGGTCGTTGCAAGTGCGGGAACTTCGTCGATCGCGCCCTCGGCTGGATCGTTTCCCTTCTCGGCTGGGACACCTGGGAGTGACGGTGCGACGGGCATAACCTCGGGCACGATGGTCGGGCAGGACGTGTCGCCGCGATCGGGGATGTATGCACTGCGTGGGCAGGGGTGTAGCATTGTCGTTCTGGCGGACCTTGATGATTCGACTCAATGGAGTGTTGAGGTTGCTTTTGGGCTCGACGAAGGCTGCTATATGATCTTGGCTGGGCCGCCGGGTGATACAATCACCAATGCCGTATCGACGATGCAGACCGCGGGGATCGACTCTTATGCGGCAAAATTGATGTTTGGTGATTGGATCTGGTGGTACGATCAGACTAACGCGGTGACACGTCTGGTTTCACCGCAAGGATTCGTCGCTGGAATATTAGCAAATTTGTCACCGGAACAATCATCGCTCAATAAACAATTATACGGGGTCGTTGGCAGTCAGAAATCGGGGCTGGCAGTTGCAGGAAGTAGCAATACTTACTCAACTGCTGATCTGTCAGTACTATTGGCTGCCGGGATTGACGTTATCAGTAATCCGCAGCCAGGTGGTGCATTTTGGGGCGTGCGAGGTGGACATAATACATCGTCGAATAGCGCGGTAAATGGTGATAATTACACCAGAATGACTAATTATATTGCTGATACGCTCTCGGCGGGTATGGGTGCCTACGTGGGGCAATTGGTTAATACGACACTATTTCAGAATATCCGCTCGACATTGCTGTCGTTTCTGAATGCCATGCTCGGACAGGGGATGCTCGGTTCGACGACCGGGGCGCTGCCATTTGCAGTGGTGTGCGACATTTCGAACAATCCCCCCGCGCGCACGAGCCTTGGGTATGTGCAGGCGGATGTTCAGGTGCAGTACCAATCGATCAACGAGAAATTCATCGTCAATGTCGAGGGCGGGCAGACCGTGCAGGTCAGTCAGCAGACATTGCCGCAAGGCACAGTGTGAGGACAGTAGAATATGCCATATAATAGTTTCTCTGTTGGCAATGACTGCCAAGTTGTTGTGATGGGCCCGTTCGGCCGGATCGATCTTGCGTATGTTACAGGGTTCGAGGTGAGCCAGGTGACTCAGAGTGTGCGGGTTGATCGGCTTGATGGAGTCCAATTGGGAGCGGAACTGCCTCGTGGATGGCAAGGCAGTTTTTCGTTAGATCGCGGGACCTCCGTCGCCGATGATTTCATGGCGCAGATCGAACTTGCCTATCTATCGGGGCAAGCGATACCACCGGGGACCCTGTATCAATATATCAGCGAAGTGGACGGCTCGACCTCGACCTATCAGTACGAGGGTGTAGTTTTTAAATTGAGTTCGGCCGGAATGTTTCGAGGCGATATGCCTGTGGCGCAGAAGCTTGACTTCTTTGCTTCGACGAGGAAACGGGTATGAGTGAACGGGTGATCGAGGATGCGCGGGGCCGGCAACTATCTTTACGCGCTTTAACGATGTTGGATCGTCTGCGATTATTCAAAGCGTTAGGTAGCACGTTGTCACTCAACGAAGCGTATCTCGGTGTAGCATCGCTTGCGGCCTCAGTGACGGCGGTTGACGGCGTGCCACTGCTGTTTCCGACCAACGAGGCGGCGGTGGAAAATGCAGTCGAGCGGTTGGGTGAGGATGGGATTGAGGCGGTCGCTGTAGCTCTCGATGCGAGCGATACCGCTTCGGTGAAGGCTCTGGCGGGAAACTGAGTAGGCACCCTGGGTTAATCGACTGTTTGTATCTGGTCGGGCGCGGGGTGCCGTTCGATGTGGCGTTCTCGCTCGGTGAGGCGGAACGTTTGGCTTTTGTTGTGGCGTGTGGCGAATTGGACGGACTCGATTTCGATTGGAAAACCATGCGATGGGAAATCGAGTAAAGGTGGCGCTGGATCGGGCGGCGGTACGTTTTGTGCGTTATGGGCGTGGGAAATATTCCAATACTCCCGCCGCAATAGGCTATAGCATGAGGTTTGCGCCGCGCCGAGCGATCGTCAGATCAAGTCGACGGTCGGGAGGGCTATCTCGGCCAATTTCTCTTGTCGGGTTGAACTGGATCGTCAAGCGATTTGTGCCGCATAATGGCACCGCAAATGATCGCATGGTGCGACCATTTAAGCCGACGACGACAGGGCTAGTTGTGCGGCCCGTTTTTGCTGGGAAGACGGGGGTTGCGTGGACTCGGTCCGCTCGTCGCGCGACCGTGATGGCGCCGATGCCAATTGGGCCGCGGTTAACGGTCAATCGAAATGCAGACCCAACGCGTCATGATCGGTCGGGCGTGTGGCTGATGACGCGGTTTGCTAGCGTGGCGGGGAATCATTATCGTTCGAACCGCATGATTCGCGCCGGCGATACGATGACTGCGCCAATTGGGGGCCACCTGGTGCATCATATCGGACCCCCGGGAAGGCCGGTAAGGTCACCGAGATGGCGGGCCGATCATTATGCGGCTCTTTCACATGGCGGTATGTTAGCCGATCGGGCGATGGCGCCGATAGCGCGTGATTCCGGGTGGCGTCGAGGTGGGTCATCTGCATCGAAACCTCATCAGGGATTTCAATCAGGGGTTGATTTCTCGGTTGTTCGAGGTCGCTCGCTCCCGGACTTCCGTGTTCAAGAACCGTCGGCTGATCGTCCGATCGGCGGGGTTACAAGGGGCAGAGCGGTGCAGACCGGCAATAGCTCCCCACGGTCGGCGGGCTCGGATATTGCCATCCCGGCATATGAAATGGCCCGGATGATGGGTGATTTGTTTGGCGACGAGGCAAGGCGACCACCTTCGGGGGTAACTGGTTTCGATGGTCGATTGTCGCCGATATTTGCCGGGCGCAAACCGGGATTTTAAAGTCAGGAGTGTTGCATGGCAGCGGTAGTGGTGACGCTGGGCGGCGTTGCATTCCGGGATTTCGAGATGCCAGCCGAAATTTTGTTCGGTGGCGAGCAACGGTTGGCGGTGCATCACCCGGTCGGTGGAGGCCAAGTAATCGATGTTCTCGGAGCCGCGACCGGTCAGATTCGGTTTAGCGGGACTTTTTCAGGACCTGACGCCGAGCTGCGCGCGCAGGTGCTTAACGCCGCACTTGATGCGGGCACAACACTTCCGTTGGCTTGGGGGGGGTTTGCGTATCAGGTCGTGATTGCTTCTTTCGCGGCATCGTACCAGAAGCCGTGGTGGATTCCATTCGAAATAATTCTGGTTTCAATTGAGAATTTAGTTACCGCATTGCCCACCGCCTTGGCGCAGGCAGGACTTGATCTTGCAAGTGCTGTTGGTTTCGACGGTATGGCCGGTGTGCCATTGGGCGATTTGTCGATCAGCAATCCAGTGGGGATTGCGGCCGCACAGGTGAACTTGGCGGGCGTCGTGAGTAGCGCCGGTTCAGCTTTGAATGCGGCGGTCACATCATTTTCGGAAGGTGCCGGTGCGGCGCAACCAATTGCGGCGATGAGCGTCTTGGGCAGCGTCTCATCGTCGTTGGCCGGTGCTGCTGCGGCGCAGGCTTATCTTGGGCGGGCTATCGCGAATGCTGGATTGGGGGCGCTATGAGCGAAACAACAGTGACCGTGGTCGGCGGCAATCTGTTTGCAATCGCCGCCCAGTATCTGGGTGATGCAACGCAATGGATCCGAATTGCTCAGATCAACAACATGAATGATCCGGTGCTCGATGGTGTGGTGACCCTGATCATGCCACCAGTCGATGTATCGGCTACCGGTGGGGTGCCGAGTGTCTGACATGGTGGGGACGCTTGGTGGGCTGGCGGCGAGATCACGTGAAATTTCATTGGCGGTCACGATCAACGGTGCACCGGTCACTGGGATTGAGCGGCTCGAGTTGGTGCAATGTGGGCATTTTGCGGCAGATCGGTTTCGCGTGTGGCTCACGACGGGGGCGACGCCGGGAGGCGCCGCCACATATGCCAGTTTACAGGCAGGAATTGTGACAATTGGGATCGAGATTGGGGCTCTCGGCGTGGCCGGCTCACCCCTTCTCACAGGGCAGATCGACAATATCGTCGTCGATTTTAGTTCAGGCCATGTCGTGTTGTCGGGCCGGGATTTGTCGGCACGGTTGATCGATTCGGAGGTAGTTCAGAGTTTTTCAAATCAAACGGCGAGTCAGATTGCGACAATATTTGCGGGGGACGCCGGTCTTGATGTTAATATAACAGAGACAAGTACGCCGGTGGGGCAATATTATGAATTGGCACATATGCGAACGGGGCTGGGACTGCATACCCGACATGTGACCCGGTGGGATTTACTTGCATCGTTCGCGGCGATCGAACAGTTTTCATTGTCGGTTACCGGAACGATATTGAATTTCGGACCGCCAACGGCTTCGGCTCCGATGCTCATGACGGTTGGGCAGGATTTTTTGTCGCTCATGGTTGATCGGGCATTGAGCCTAGTGGAACCAAAGGTAACGGTGTCGAGTTGGAATCCAAAATTGAAGCAGAGTTTTTCGGGGAGCACAGGCACGATGGGTGGGGTGACTTTGGTTCGCCCTAATCTGACTCAGGCGGAGGTGAATCAGGAGGTAACGGCACAGCAGACGGCATTGGCGGCACAGGCTGTGCTGTTACGGGCCAGTATACCGGGTGAATTGTCACTAGCACCAGGCAGCACAATCTTGTTGCAGGGGACCAACACGTCCCTCGACCAGACATATGTTGTGCGAACGATCGAACGGAGTGTGGATATGCATCAGGGATTCATCCAGCGGCTTGAAGCGTTACAGGTGCCATGATGGATGCTTTCTGGAATGCCGTGAAGGCTCGGGCCGCGGCGCTGGATGGGATGAGTGGACAGGCGCGTTTTGGTGTAGTCGCGAGTTTCGATGCCTCCGCCTATTCCGCAAGGGTGATGATGCAACCGGAGAATTTGCTGTCAGGATGGTTACCAGTGTTGAGTTCTTGGATCGGTGCGGGGTGGGGCATGGCGGCGCCATTGTCACCGGGCGACCAGGTAATGGTGCTTGGTCAGGAGGGCGATGCCGAGCAGGCTGTGGTCATCGGGCGTGTGTGGTCGAACGCGGAACCGACGCCGGGGGCGCCGGTTGGTGAGTTCTGGCTGGTGCATCAGAGCGGGTCATTCATCAAGCTGAAGAATGACGGGACAATCGCGTTGCAGGCGAGCACAGTCTCGATCGATGGAAATCTGATGGTGAGTGGTGAGATTTCGGATTTGGGTGGCCAATACGGTAGTGTTGACACGCTGCGCCAAGCATATGATCGGCACGTGCATTCAGACCCACAAGGTGGTCAGACCGGCACAACATCGGTGGTGGTGTAATGGCCGACGCGGCGTTGGTGTTTGGTGGCGATCTTGCGATCGGAGCCTCAGGTGATATCGCGGTGGCCGGGGGCTCCGCTTTGACCGAACAACGAGTCCTAAGACGTCTCTTGACAAATCCTGGTGACTATATCTGGCAACTGTCCTATGGGGCGGGACTGGGGCAGTTTGTCGGTGTGGCTGGTGCTGTAGGAGCCGTGGCGGCGGTGTCGCGAGCGCAAATGCAGGCTGAGAGTCGGGTTTCGCAATCACCACTACCGCAGATTGCTGTAGATCAAGGCCATCCTTCTGGAATCGCGATGACAATCACCTATCAGGATGCAATCACCGGACAGAGTACAGCCGTGACTTTGCCTGGCTGATCAAAAGTTTCGAATTTTTGCGCGGCATGATCTGGGGTTGGCACATTTGTGGCAACCGAATGCGTAAGTACATTTCTACCAAATGATGATGAATCCTGATTGTTTTTGAACGGATGTAATCAGTCGCTTCAGAGGATATTTCATGCAATTATCGTTGCAGAACTTCACTGCTATGGTGGAGCAGATGGCGGCCGCCGTGCAGGGGGCCGCGATTCAGGTCCTTGATTTGACCGTCGGGTCGGTGCTGCGGGCGCTTCTCGAAGCGAACGCGTCTTTGGGATTATGGTTACAATGGCTGATTGTCGAAGTATTGCAGACGACCCGTCTGGCGACCAGCGTCGGGCCTGATTGCGACAGCTTCGGTGCTGATTTTGGTTTTGTTAGACTTCCAGCGTCACCGGCTGCTGGAGTTGTAACATTTGCGCGGTTCGCGCCTGTGCTCTCGGCGTTCGTGCCGGTGGGTACGAATGTGATGACCAGCGATGGCAGTCAAAGCTTTACAGTGGCTGCCGATTTGACGAATCCGGCCTATTCGGGGGGGTTGGGCGGATATAACTTAGCGGCGGGGATAGCGTCGATCGATCTGCCGGTGATTGCAGTGCTTCCCGGCGCAGCCGGCGATGTGTTAGCAGGCACGATTGGATTGTTGACCACCGCCATTCCGGGGATCGACACCGTGAGCAATGCGGCACCGATGGCGGGAGGGCTGGACGCCGAAAGCGACGCTGCGTTTAAGGCTCGATTCGGAAACTATCTGGCTAGTCTGTCGCGGGCGACGTTGGGAGCAATTGAGGAAACCGTTTCAGGAGTGCAGCAGGGATTGTCTGTCTCGATTGCTGAGAATGTCGATCAGACTGGCGCAGTCAGCATGGGCAGCTTTATTGTAACAGTGGACAACGGCACCGGTGCTCCACCAGCAGGTTTACTCTCAACCGTGGCACAGGCAGTCAACGCCGTGCGACCGATCGGGACACGGTTTGCTGTGCAAGGGCCCGTAGTCGTAAATGCTGATATCTCGATGACGCTCACGTTGGCGCCTGGAACTCAAACGCAGGTCGTGATTGCTGCGGTCAATGACGCCTTGGCGAATTATGTCGAAAGTATGTCTGTCGAAGCAACCCTTCCCTATTCTCGACTTGCACAGATTGCCTATGATACCTCAACAGCGGTTACCAACGTCACAAGTATTTTATTAAATGGCGGATCGGCCGACCTTGTACCACCTTTATTCGGGGTAGTACGAATTGGCACGATTACTGTGGCTTGATCCATGAGCGAATCCAAGACTAACAAAGGTAGCGCAAAAGACATGCTTGCGCGCCTTAAAGTGGTGTTGCCATCTGGCTGGTTTGCCGATGAAACGCCTGTGCTCGATATCGTGTTAGGCGGCGTTGCAACGTTATGGAGTACTTTATATTCGCTGATTGGCTTTGTTGCAACACAGACCCGTATTGCAACAGCAAATGGACCATTTTTGGATATTGCCGCGCAGGATTACTTCGGTAGCACTTTGATGAGACGAGCCGGCGAGACGGACGCCGCTTTCAGTGTTCGGATCCGTGCCAACCTATTGGCTCCACGCGCAACTCGATCCGCACTAATTTCGACGCTAACGGCTCAGACCGGACGGATACCAGCCGTCTTTGAGCCTTTTAATACCGGCGATACCGGTGGATACAACAGCGGCGCTTTGGGATATAATACTAGCGGCGGCTATGGAAACCTCTTATTGCCATATCAATGCTTTATTACGGCCTATCGACCGATTGTAGCCGGTTCTGGAAATGATGGTGGCTACAATACCGGCCCAGGTGGTTATGGTGTTTCACCGATGGCGTGGAGCGATCTCTCGAATGACCCAGGATTAATTACGGATTCAGAGATATACGCGTCCATCGTAGCCGTTTTACCTGTCAACGCAGTCGCATGGACGCGCCTATCCGACTAATTCTGTATGACTTTCGTAACGAGACTTCTGTTTCAATCAAGGGGTATTTCATGGATCGCACGATCGTCTATCCAGGTGCCATTCCGCTCGACACCGACATTCTTAATATCAATCGCAATGTTCTGATTGGAATCGGCGCCCTGAACGCCGCTGTATTCGGTACGGGGGTGGTTGCTGATGGGCTTGAATGCTCGCCGACCGTGCCACCTTCGTTGACCGTTAGTGTGGCTCCTGGCTCTATCACGCAATATGGATCTGTCGACCCCAATGCTTATGGCAGCTTGGCGGCTGATCTTTCGGAACAGACCGTCAAAACCGGCATTAATCTTGATCCGGTGACTTTCACGCTTGCGGCCCCGAGCAGTTCGGGTCAGTCGGTGAATTACCTCATTGAGGCAACGTTTTCTGAGACCGATACGTTGCCCGTAGTATTGCCTTATGTGAACGCTGCCAATCCGTCAGTGCCCTATTCGGGGCCGAATAATTCGGGTGGTGCCCAGAACACGATGCGAATTGAGCGGGTACAGCTTCAGGTAAAGCCAGGTGCGGCGGCGATGGCAGGGACGCAGCCGACTCCGGCGGTAGATGCCGGGTGGGTTGGCCTCTATGTCGTGACCGTCAATTATGGGCAAAGTGCGCTCACTGCGGCAGATATTACGACGCTTCCAACCGCCCCTTTTCTGAGCTTCAAACTCCCGCAATTGAGGCCGGGATTCTCGGCGATGCAGGTGTTTGAGCAGTCGGGTAGTTTCACGGTGCCCGCAGGCGTCACGCAAGTGAAGGTGCGTGCCATTGGCGGTGGCGGTGGCGCTGGCTACCACGCGACGTTGCCGGGTGCAGGTGGTGGCCAGGGTGGCATGGCTATGGATATCATAACGGGCCTAACTCCGGGGCAGGTAATTCCCGTGACTGTCGGTGCCGGTGGTATTTCACCTGCGTCACCGGGGAGCGGGGGAGGTGGCGGTACTTCTAGTTTTGGGACCTTTCTGTCTGCCTCAGGCGGGGGTGGTGGCCAGGGTGGCACTGCAACGTTGTTTGCGACCGCGGGTGGAGCCGGAGGGATTGGGCAGGGTGCACGAATCATTCAGGGTGGCGCCATGGGATCAGACGGGATCACTGTAGCTTGCCGGGGAGGTGATGGCGGCGGAGATGGCCGTGGCCGTGGCGGCAGTGGTCCGGTCGTGGGGTTTGCCGCGACCGGGTTCGGGGGCGGCGGAGGCGGGGGCGGGACCACGATTGGCGGAAGCAATCCCGTCGGCAGCCCAGGTGGACAGGGTGCACCTGGCCTCATTGTCGTTGCGTATTAGGGGACAGACAGAATCATGAGTGGATCGACAATACCAGCCAGTCATGTTTGGCAGGTCTCTTCGGCACGACTGATCGAGATCGAAGGCTTCATTCCGACACCACGAGGACTTGCTCTACTGCCGCCGCAGCCATTGTCTTGGCCGGAAAAGGACCCGGGCGACACGCTCGACTACGTCTTTGAAATCGCACCAGCTTTGACGGGCAACTCGGGCGATGCCATCGCCTCAATGACCGTCGCGATCTCCCCAAATAATCCGGGAGACCTCACATTAGCGTCTTCGGCTGCCGATGGTACCCGAGCGGTCCTGTGGCTGACCGCTGGGCAACCCGGGACCATCTACACAGTAACCATTGGAATTTCCACAATCTGCGGGCGGAGCTTAGCCCGGAGCATTGCTTTGCCGGTAGTGGCACTGGCATCAGTGCCAGCACCGCCGACCGCCATTACAACATTGGGTGGTATGCCACTGACCAGCCCATCCGGCCAGCCGATTACTGCGGATTGAAGAGGTATTCATGCCAACGATTGGACAGTTGCCGACCGCCGCTTCGGTCTCGGACAGCGATGAACTACCGGTATTCCAGAATGGCGCGACGGTTGCGGCAACGCGTGCGCAGATTCTGGCTGGAATGCAGCAGGCACTTGCATTGCCTCAAGGCAGTCTACTAGGTGGTGTGGGACCAGGTGTTGCCAGCCCCGTCGCGATCAGCATAGGCGCAAATCTGTCACTAAGCGGAACCACTTTGTCCGCCACAGCGGCGCCGTTTGAGATTGCGGCGCTTCCCGCCGGCACGACGCCGGCTTCCGATGATCTGGTGCCGATTGGTCAGGACAGTGCGAATACATCGCTACCTTATGCAGCCTTTATGCAGGGCATTTCGGCTGTTTCAGGAATCCAGGCTGGGGCGTTTCAGGCGATAGCAGCCGGCGCAAACACGCTGCGGACTCTGGATGCGATTGCCGCGAACGCCGTTGCGATCGAGGATTTTGGTGCTGCCGGAGACGGAATTACAAATGATGCCGGAGCGTTGATTGCTGCGTTGGCCTCTGGAAATCCGGTAAGATTGGGACCGAAGACATATCGCATTGACGGTGAATGCGACATCGGGGGAGCGTGCTCTGTGCTCATCGGTGTGCCCGGCAGTACAGTGCTGACGCGGGGCGCGCAAAGTCAAACGGGCAGTTCGGCCAATCCTGCGTGGATCAGCGTGAGTGCCACGCAGTTTTTTGCCGATGGAATCGTATTCGATGCCAACAGGTCGATCACGGCCGACACGTGGGGGGTGGTGGTGCAGTCGTCCTGCACAAATGCCAATATCACGCGTTCACTGTTTCGTAATGCAATGGGATCAATCTATGGCTGGGGGCTCGCGATCGCCCCGAGCGACCCGACACTAACACGTCACCATATTCATGACTGCGAATTCACGGCCAATGCCGTTGATGGTATGTGGGTTGCGGCGTGTGATTCGGTGGCAGTGACGGACTGCCGAGCGCATGATAACGCGCGCAACGGAATCTATGTTGATAGCCAGGATCCCACGTTCGTTCTGAAAATACGGGATATCCAGGTAGTCGGAAATACGTGTTGGAACAATCAGACCGGCATTTCGATCGGAAATTTTAACGCGACCAACACAGAGCCAGGCGTGTATGGCAATGCCAATCCCGATGTTCTTGGCGGATTGGTTGCGAATAACTGCACATTTAATAACACGAGTTATGGCATTTCAATTTCAGGTCGCAATATTTTAGTATGCGGCAACCTGATTGTAAATAATGGACCGGCTGGCGGTGGAATGTTGGCAAACACGGGATACTGCCGGATTGCAGATAACATGATAACGGGAGCGGGTGGGTTTGGTATTGATGCGGGCGGTTCAATTTATGTCGATATAACTGGAAATTATATTGATGGTCCAACGATTGGGGTCGGGATTGGTGGCTCACAGAATTGTACCGTGCGGGGAAATTACATTCAGGATTGTACGACCGGGATTATGGCGTTGAATGTAGAGTCCGACGGACGAGGCAATAATTTTGGCATCAGCTGTAATAATCTGTCGATCATAGGCAATTATGTAGGCTATGGTGCCGGAGGATCGGGGATTGTTCTCCGGGATGCGCCGCAGCTTGTAGTCATCACTGACAACGTCGTGTCGTCGGGTACCGCAGGTAACCCGCTGAGTGCGCTAATTCCCTACACTGACTCAATGATCGTGAAGGGTAATACGATAAATTATGCCGAATCCATCTCCGTGAACCCGATTGTTGCAAGTGGCATTAATACAATCATATTTCCTGATCTGATTGATAGGGTTGTTGTTTCACAAAGCACAGGTTTGGTACAGAGTGTCAAGAGCGCTACGGCCCAGAGTGTCGCAGGACAGATTACATTCATTAAAGTAACTAATGGTGGGACGAATTACACAAGCGCTACTATTTCTATTACGGGTACGGGTAGTGGTGCAACCGCACAAGTTTGGATCGCTGGTGGCGCCGTGATTGGCGTGGCGATTAACGATCCGGGTAGTGGGTATGGGCCAGGTACCGTCGCGGTGATTAGTGGTAATGGGACGGGCGCAACTGTCGTTGTCCAGGTTGGGCTGCCCGTAGTGCAGGGACGGCGGTTGACCGTTCATTGCCTCGCACCGGTTGGCTTTGCTGCGGCGGGCAGCGCGCCGCCTCAGGAAAACTGGACCGACGCGCCAATTACCGTGCCCACCGGTGCCTCGATCGAGTGGGAAGGTGAGAGTGGTGCGTGGCAGGCCGTGCGGTTTATGCAGTCTGATTATGTTTCGCCGGACGGTGACGGCAGCGTGACATTCCAGAGCCAGAGCGGGGACGTTAAACTGTGTCCGGCCAGCGGGGGCGGTGTGCGTCTTATTTCTGCTCTTGAACCAACGGGTTGCGTCTCATTGATCGGACGTGGATCGCCACTCGGTGCCGTGACGGCTACTCCGGGTTCGAGTTATCGAAACCTCAATGGTGGTGTTGGCGCGACATATTGGGTCAAACAAACCGCGACGGACGCGACGGGTTGGGTAGCGGTTGCCTAACAGGCCGCTGTAGCCGCCACTAAACCGGTCAATAAGGATAATATAACATGACGACGATTCCCCAGCTTCCACCGGTTACAACCGTGGGACCAGCCGATCTCGTTCCGCTTTCGCAGGGCGGTTCGCTGTATGCCGCTTCGATCGAGCAAATCACTTCTGGCTTGCAGACCGAGATTGTTCTTCCGACGGGCGAGTTGCTGGGTCGGGCTAGTGTGGGGGCGGGCGAACCGGAAGCACTCTCTCTGGGCGCAGGGTTGGGACTCGCCACCACGACACTCTCGGCAACCGGGATCGATCATCTTGGCTTCACTCTGCTCGAAAGTTTCTCGACTTCCGACGAAGTGATCGTGAATGCCAGCGGCACCCCGTCGCGTCTGCCGGTTGCGGCAATTCGGGAGTTGTTTGCGGCAGGCACCGGAATCGCGATAGATCCAAACGGGACGCTCAGTGTGACGGTCGGTGCGATCGCAGGGCCGATCGGCCCCCAAGGACCACAAGGATCGCCCGGCCCGCAGGGCATCGCGGGTCCTGCGGGACCGGAGGGGGCGGGACTCCTGGCCCCGGGGGTTGCCAACGCGGCCAGTACCATCGCAGGCACTGATTATGTCGCAATTTGGCAGAACGGTGCGAATGCCTGGATAACCTATCAGCAGTTGATCGGTGGTCAGACGATTGATCAATTGCCGGCAGCGGGGCCGGCCTCAGACTCTGATCAGCTACTGGTCGCTCAGGGTGGCACATCCTTGTCAAGTCAGAGTTTTGCGGCAATCTGGACTTATGTTGCCCAGAAAATTCCGTCGATGCGTACAAATGTAGTAGAGTTAATTACGAACACCGTATTAGATGCCACTAACCATAATGAAAGTCTTCTAGTGGCGAGTCAACCCCTGACCTTGTCTGCCAATTTTACCAATATGGGGAGTGGATTTAATTGCCGATTGATTAATTTATCGGCAGGTGTTGTTACCATGGGAACCGGGATCACTTCGGGGACGGGTGGTAGGTCATTGCCACCAGGTGCAGCGACCGAGATTGTCGGATTGACCTATTCGGGCGGCTCGATCGTCTGGTGGAGCGGCGTTGCGCCGTCGTCACCCACGATCACGGTCAATGCGATTGCAGCACCGGCACCGAACGCCGCCTTTTTGGTAACTGGCGGGTTGTTTGATGAGGTGCCGACCGCTCTTGATTATTCAACCAATGGAACGACCTGGGTTGCCGCGTCAACACCAGTGATAGGTGCAAGTGGATATAGCTTCCAGGTACCCGGATTGCCTGCAGGAACATATTCCATTATGGTGCGTGATCATAGCGATATTGCTGTATTTGGGACGAGTCCGCCATTCATTGTCGCAGCGGCATCAATCAGCATCGTGACCGTGACTGCGGCGGTTACATCCGGTGGAACAATTTCTGTGAGTGGGATGGTTGCTCCAAGCGGTGCGTCTGTTCAGGTCGGTTTGTCGACTAGTACGACGACATCACCAACAAGTTTCGTGACAGCAAGCGTCAACGGGACCAACTGGACTGTGTCATTGACGGCCGGTTCGGCGGCCGGAACGTTCTATGTCTGGGCCCGACAGAGCAATGATCTCACGATTCAGGCGATTTCAACCGGAATAACGGTTACCGCGAGTGCGCCGACAGTTTCCTACACGATCAATAAGCCATCGACGGTTAGCGTCGTCGCTGGTTCCGGTACGATCGCGCTCAATGGTGGAATCAATCCACCACAGACGACAGCCGCACAGATTGCATTTTCAACCAGCAATACAACTCCTCCGACGGCCGGTTGGCAGGTGGTTTCGATAATCGATAATAATGCTGTTTGGGCTGCATATGCCACGATACCGTCGACACCGGGGACCTATTACGTGTGGGTTGAGACGACCAGCGGCGCCGCGGCGATCGCTTCATCGTTCTCGATTACGGTGACGTGAGAATGGCAGTCATGGCCGTTGCGAGCGGAGCCCCCTTGACAAATCCGGGCGGGCCGATTTTGTCACAAGCGATCAGCATGGGCGCATCGAGCGTGCCCGCTTCCGCTACATTTTCCGGACCCTACCCATCGGCCATCAGCGGGCTCTCAGGCTGGTGGGACGCCGGGACTCTGGGTTCCGTTTTGGATTTGAATGGGAATGTTCTTAGCTCATTTAACAGTACGGTGGGCTCGCTTGCGGACAAGTCAGGAAACAATGCGCCGCTTCTGCCGTTTCATTTTATCGCGGACACGACCCCCAATCCAACACTCGCCGTGCCGCGGGTAAACGGATTTTTGGGGGGGGTCGGGAGCCCGGATCCGAAGATTGCTCAATACGGACCAAGCTTAGATCCCGACTGGGGATTGTCGCTCGCTGATTTCGACGTGGGAAGCGGACAAGCCTGGACGTTTTATTTGGTCTGGACAAGGCCGAATTGGCGGCAGGGAACAATTCAGGTTAACAATAATCCGACACCGCTGCTTCACTCGATGGCGGCGGGGACGACTGTTATTCAAGCGGCGGGACCAGCGGGCGGTGGGTTGGTGTTGTTTCCCGGTACGCCTCAAAGCGTCGCAATCACAGCAACGTTGGCGCGGCGTCACACCCATGCTCTGATCCTCCGAAACACACCTGGCGTCGGAATCGACGTGTGGCTCGATGGTGTCGCAGTGGTGACGGCTGCCATCAATCCGTTACCTGCGACTATGCCGGGGCAGATTTTGCTGTTCCATGATAATACAGTGCAGGGCTCGGCGCAGTGTTGGTTTCATGAGGCGGCATGTTGGACTCACGCGCTGGATGCGGCTGCGATTGCGACTTTGAACGCCTGCGAAGGACGGTGGGTGCTCGGCGCGCGCCGTGGTGTGAACTTGCTTGTCATGGGCCAGTCGAATGCGGAGTGGTTTGTCCAGGCCGGTGCGCCACTGGCACTTGCGCAGGGCGTAGCGTGGTACCTTGGCGCCGCAGCATGGGCATCGACATCCATGCCCTCCGGCAACTACAACAGTCCAGCGCGTTATTCGATGGTCTCGGGACATCCGATCTCCAACTCGTCGCCACCGTTATTTCCACCGGGTTTGGCTAACGGTACGTTTCTTGCCAATCCAGGAGACGGTTCATCGCCAACGACGTGGGCACTGGGACCAGATGGTCAAGCATTGACAGCATATCTGACTGGGGCACAAGCGCTCGTTTCGTCGATCGATGAAGGCGATATTGCGTTTCTACTGTGGCCGTGGTCCGAACAGGACAGTACAATGCCCTATACAAATAAAACGTTGTATAAGGGAAGCGTGTCTCGGCTAGCAAGTTTGACGCGCGCATTATTCGGCCGTTCCGCAGATCAGATGCCACTGTTGATGTGGAGTGCTATTCCTTACGAAACCAATAGCGGTGTGCAGATGGTGCGTGAGAGTGTCCTTGATCTTTCACTTGACCCTACGCAGGGCATTTTTATTTTCGCTCCTCAAACTGCCGATTCCAACCCACTCAATTCAAGCTGGAATCCTGTAACAGGCTTGTTCTCGGGAGGTGACCCCGAGCACCGAGATCAACCCGATCTGTTGCGCTACGGGCGTCTTGGATCGCACATGGCGGGGCGGGTCGCGTTGACGCTGGGTTTGTCTGACACGATCCCGGCAAGCGACGTTCCTATGGTCGGGTTGCCGAAAAATGGTGGGCCGAGTATTATTCATGCTTATCAGTCGGCACCCACCGAAATAATTCTCACAATTCAGCATGATGCAGGAAACGATTTGATTGTTCCGCTACAAGCGGCCAATGGTGCGGGTTTTGCCGTCATGGATGGAGGTTCAGTCGCGAACCCCGGTGTGATTATTACAGCGACAGCGGCGCTACGCGTCGATTCCACCCATATTGCCGTTACCTTGGCACAAGTACCGGTAAATCCAGCGGATCAATGCTTGTTTTATTATCCTTATGGAAGCACACAGATTGGTAGAGGTGATGCCGTGACGGACAACTTGACGACAATAGTACCTCCGGCGGGTTGGTCCATGGCAAACGACCTCGGCGCCGCTTTTGCCATCAACATGCCGCTTCAGGCGACTGCCTATGGCCTGACGCTGGCAACGACGCCGGCATAATTTGATGGCAGAGGATGCAATTTCGCTCTTGCGCGATGCGATGGCCGATTTGCGTTCCGAGCTCTCTCTTCTTCAGACTGAGGTTGCTTCGGCGCGTCGTGATATCGCAGCCATCGAGGCACGGCACATGGCACTGGAGACGTGGCGCAGCCGGTTTGAGATGCAGGTCGCGACAGCGCAGGATCGATTTGTTGGGAAGAGCGACGAACTCGTAAAGGAGTTGTCACGATTCCATGCGGATTTGGCGCAATTTCGCGGCGAACAATCTGGTGGCCAGCGAGTAACCATGATTGTCGTTGGACTGTTGTCGGCAGTGATTGGAAGCGTTTCAGCCCATTTCTTACACGAAATGCATTGAAAGACGTGGTGTCGACATGAAGCGATTTTTTTTTGAGCTCGTATCGGATGCGAATGGCCGCTCAGACGAGATGGCCGTATTGTCAATTATCGGGGTCTTAACATTTATTGGGCTGGAGTTGTTTACTGTTCTGGTGCGCCATCAACAGTTTGAACCTGAGCGCTTCGGGATGGGACTTGGTTCCGCGATTGCGGCCGGAGCCATTGGGATGGGTTTAAGTTCGCGGTTTGGAGGTTGATGATGCCAGCAATGCTGATTCCGTATATTATCCGATTCCTGCCTTGGATTTTGGCAGGATTGTTTGTTGTGGGAGGCGTTATCTATATTCGGCATCTGCAAGATGAGTTGACGATCGCTCACCAAGATGTTGCCGTTGCTGAGGGCACAATCAATCAACTCAGGGCAACCAACCAGCAAAATCTCGTTATGCTGAAACGCCTTCAGGCTGAAAACGAGGCATGGCAATCAACGCTGACAACTACAATTGCATCGGATAATAAGATCACTCATTTCACCGACGGGCTATTGGCCACGATCTCAGCAACGCCCACGACCGAAAATGCACCCGTAGCACCTGTGCTGTCCGCCACCTTGGCGGCGATCGCCAAAGAACAGGGAATCGCACCATGATCAGGGTCTCTGTACTCTGTTGTCTTCTTGCCGGATGCGCGGCGGTGCCACCGGTAACAATCACGAAGCTCAAAATGGTTCAACCAAATATCCCCGATGCGCTACTCACATGTCCTTCAAGTCCGGCTGTACCCGTGGCAATCCAGCAATCCCAAGTAGCCGACTATGTGGCGGTTTTATGGCGGGCCCACGCCATTTGCTATGATCACCTGACGGCGGTCCGTCATGCCCTGCAGCAGCCTACTGTCACTCATTGATCAGGAAGGTCTTACGATAGCGGTTGCGTTCACGCTGCTGCCGATTGATGGGGTTTCGCAGCGAAGATCCTCGACCCGAGAGTGATGGATTTGTCATGAAGTATTCGTGGGCTGAAACTGGATGTTTACCCTGGGGAATTTTTGACCAGTGTCCGTCGGCACCGAGGCTCCAAGAATCGACATCATCACGTAGATTGACGGCCATGATCTGGTCAAGCACCTGAGCATGGACGGTGGGATTGTGGATGGGAACCAGGGTTTCGACGCGCCAGTCCATGTTGCGTGTCATCCAGTCAGCGCTTGAGATAAACACCTTGTTGTCACGATCTGGCATCTCGGCACCGTTGGCAAAAACCGCGATCCGCGCGTGTTCCAGAAAGCGGCCGATGATAGATTTGACCTGAATCCGCTCGGACAAACCGGGCACACCCGGCCGCAGACAGCAAATACCGCGGACGACGCATATAATCTGGACCCCCGCTGTTGAAGCACGGTAGAGATGATCAATCAGCCGTTCATCCACCAGTGAGTTGAGTTTGAGCCAAATGCCTGACGGCCTCTTCGAACGCGCAGCATCAATTTCCGAGTCAATGAGGCTCTCGAAAGTTCTGCGCATGGTGATTGGACTGAAAACTAATTGATCCATATGCTCCGGTCTAGCGTAACCGGTCATATAATTGAATAAGCGGGCGGCGTCACGTGTCAGTTCGGGATCACAGGTAAAAAATGATAGATCAGTATAGATACGGGCAGTGATTGGGTGATAGTTCCCGGTACCGAAATGAGCATAGGCACGCATCGCCGAGCCTTCGCGCCGCACGACCAAAGACAATTTGGCGTGCGTCTTCAAACCCAGAAATCCATAGACGACCTGTACGCCTGCGGCCTCCAGGGTGCGGGCGAGGCGGATGTTTGCCTCTTCATCGAAGCGAGCCCGTAATTCCACCATCGCTGTAACACTTTTACCGGATTCGGCTGCTTCGATCAGCGCGCCTACAATCGGGGAATCGCGGCTCGTTCGGTATACGGTCTGCTTGATCGCAACAACGTTGGGATCGCCAGCAGCTTGGCGCAGAAATTGAACCACCACGTCAAAACTTTCGAATGGATGGTGGACAATAATATCTTTGTTGCGAATGGCGGCGAAGCAGTCACCGCCAAAATCGCGAATCCTTTCGGGAAATCGTGGTGTGTAACCGGGAAACAATAAATCAGGTCGGTCATCGACGATCATCTCCTTGAGATCGACCAGCCCTAGCATCCCTGATTCACTGAATAATTCATCTTCTGGTGCTTCGACCTCGTCGACCACCAGTGTTCGCAGGTCCTCAGGCATATCTGCCGCTAAAGTGAGCTGAATCGCAACGCCGCGCCGCCGCCGTTTCAGAGCGGTTTCATAGGACTGTACCAGATCCTCCGCCTCTTCCTCGAATTCAACGTCGGTATCGCGCGAGACCCTGAACAGTCCAGAGCCAGCAAGGCGGAAGCCATGGAATAAGCGATCGAGAAATAGTTTGACCAAATCTTCTAGCATGACGAAGCGAATCAACGCTGGTGACGCATTCGGCAATCGGATAAATCGCTTGATCTGTGCTGGAAGCGGGATTAGCGCCCGCATCACCCCGGCGTCCTCATCACGGATCAGTTTAAGTGCAAGTACCAATCCCATATTTTGTACAAATGGAAACGGATGGGCGGGATCGATTGCCAGCGGGGTCAGGACAGGGAACACCCGTTCCATGAAGTAAGCGTCGAGGTATCTACGGTCGTCGGCATTCAGATCTGTGGTGGTGACAATGGTAAGACCAACGTCGGCAAGGTCTCTGCGTAATTCTGTCAGCACACGCTGCTGCGCCTCCATGAGACCGCGAGCGCAACGATTGACCTCTGCCAGTTGCTGGCTTGGGGTGTGGCCGTCGGACGAATGGAGAACCAAACCGGCCCGAACCTGACCGATCAGACCTGCAACTCGAACGGAATAGAATTCGTCGAGATTAGAAGCGCTAATCGATACAAAACGCAACCGCTCCAGCAGAGGATATCGTGGATTTTCGGCAGCTTCGACAACCCGGAGATTGAAATCAAGCCACGATAGTTCGCGATTGATGAAGCGGGCGGGATCGTTCATGCGAATTTTCACCCCTTCCGCGTCGACAAGTGTGCTATGGTCCATAAATCATTATTGGCATGAATTTTTGCGCGACTAAAGCAAGGACGGTGTTTCGGAATCATAAAATCTGTCACGATTCCCCTTAATGTCGGTCTCGTGTTCGGTCTCGGGCGGATCGGCGAGCTCACCAAGCAGGCGCATGGCGATGCGTCGAGACGGTGCTGTGCCCAAGGCAAGGGCGTAACGATCGAGCCGAGCGATTGCCTCACGCAACACGGATGGACGGCGCGGCAGCCGGTTGAGCAGGAAGTGATGTAGCGAGAGCGGTAAGGAGAGTTGTCTCGTTGCCGCTAGGTGGAACAATAGAGTGTCGAGCAAGTCCGTCTCGGGGGGGTCGATCTGGATTGTCAGGCTCGCGCGCAAGCGACTTCTCAGATCCGGCAGTTCGATTACCATCCGCGCCGGTGCCGTTCGGCTGGTCATCAACACGAACTGTTGAGTGGCTGTGGCCCGTTCCAATGTGGCAAATAACGCGACCGGTGCAGCCGTAGTATCGATATCTTCAATTAAAATCGCGGCACTTTGAGCAGAGATCGGCTCTCTCAATCGAGCTGCGTCAATGACCACGGCATCATGAAGCTTTGCCCAGATGTGAGCCAAATGGCTCTTGCCGCACCCCGCCTCGCCCCAGAGCACAAGTCTGGCGTTCACCCAAGTGTCCAACGCGGCGAGGGCTAACCTTGCGGCACGATTCGAGTCGGCCTCAATAAAATCGCCAGCACCAAAATGGACGGGTTCGTCAAACGGCAGAGCGAGTTGTCGCGCGCATGTCAAATCCTCAGACACCGGATTTTGGCGGGTCCAAATAGAGTGAACTTTGTAAATAGTGGTGCAACCAGAACCGCGCGAGGACGCCAAGTGTGGCGGTCACCGGCACGGCAAGCATGACGCCGAGAAAGCCAAACGTCTCAGCACCGGCAAATAGAGCGAAAATAACCCAAACCGCAGATAATCCCAGCCGGTCGCCCAGGAACCTTGGCGCAACGACATAGTCGTTGAGCAACTGGCCGGCCACAAAGATCACGGCGATGATGATGACGTGGTCGATCCGGCTGAACTGGCCAAGCGCAAGCACGATCGATGATATGGCGCCGACGATAGTTCCCACATATGGAATAAATGACAGCAATCCCGCAGTTAACCCGATCACCAGACCGAGATTGAGGCCTGCAATGCTCAGCGATGTCGCGTAGAAAACGGCCAGAAAGAGACAGCAGATCGCTTGGCCGCGTAACCAAGCATTCAGAATGCGGCTAATTTCCAGGGATAAATTGCGGATCACGCTCTCCTGCGATCGGGGTAGCCAGGAATCGATGCGGGCAATCACGAATGGCCAATCACGCAGGAAATAGAAGGCTACGATCGGGGTGATGATCAGTAGGGTCAGGATATTGATTAGAACGAAACCGGTACCCACCACGCGGCGCGCTGCCGAACCTGCAAACCCCATGATCGTACCGGCTTCGTTGCTGACCAGCGACTGAAGCTTGGTGGAGACGAAGCCTTGGCCGAACCGTTTCTGGATATTACTGATTTCGTGCGTCGCGAAGCTCTGCAACCCTGCAATCATATCCGGCAACTGCTGACTAAGTAGGCTGATTTGCGCGGTAATTAGCGGGTATAAAAGCAGAACGCATAATGCGACACCGGCAATCAATGCTAACAGCATGATGGCGGTTCCCAGCGAGCGTGGTATTCGCAGACGTGAAAGCGCGGAAACTGCAGGGTCAAGAAAATAGGCGATGCCGGCTGCGGCAACGAATGGCAGCAAAATCGATGAAAATAGCCGCAGGAACAGGATAACGAGCACAATGGCGGCTCCGATGGCCATAATCCGCTGCCAACGCAAGCCGTTTCCAAACTGTCCGCTCATACCAGTCTTGTGCCGCGCATTACGTAAGCCCCCCCTGAGATCAACGTCGTCAATGCGACCAGACCTATCAAAATGGTCTGGACGTATGGCGGATGCATGGCAAATCCAGCTTCTGCAAGAGCCTCACCCACAAGACTGATCTGGGCGACCGTGTTAATTTTTGACACAATCAACGGTGTGAAGACTACTGTCCGCCCGATCACCCGCAGCAGTCCAATTCCGCCCAGGATGATCGCATCCCGAAACACCACCAATATCGCGAGCCACAGCGGTAGCAACCCCACCGCGGCGAGTGTGATGAACATCGACGTCAGGAGCAGTTTGTCCGCCAAGGGGTCGAGCAGGGTTCCCAAGGCCGACGGACCCTGTCGCCTCGCGAGCCAACCGTCGAGCGCATCGGTGAGACCGGCCGCAATGAACAGCACCGTCGCTATCGCGCACGCGCCGCGCAGCACCAGCCAGATCGCAACAGGTACCGCGCAGATCCGCCCGAAGGTCATAACATTGGCAATGGTGACGACATCGTTGGAGGGAGCCGCCACCAGTCTCTGACCGTTCAATCCGTCGGGCACACGACACCTGGCCGGTTGCGCTGCCGCATAGGTTGTGGTGATAACCGCGCCGAGTGTCGGCCGCGCTGCCATCCGATTGCTGGCGTCCCATTGCCAGTAACATTTGTACGCCGGTCATTCATGAATGATGAATAGCGCATCGGAGGCGTGCATGGCCAGCAGTGACGGCGGGAACAATGTTACTTATCGGGAGTCCGGTGTCGACATCGAAGCGGGAGAACGGTTGGTCACAATAATCAAACCCCTGGCTAAGACCACCAACCGTGCCGGCGTCATCGGCTCCATCGGCGGTTTTGGCGCGCTGTTCGATCTGCGGGAGGCAGGCTATTCTGATCCGGTTCTGGTTGCCACCACAGATGGCGTCGGTACCAAATTGCGGCTTGCGCTCGACACCGGACTCCATGACACCGTCGGGATTGATCTAGTGGCGATGTGCGTCAACGATCTGGTCGTTCAAGGGGCAGAACCGTTGTTCTTTTTGGACTATTTCGCAACCGGAAATCTCAATCTTTCAATCGCACAACAGGTCATCGCCGGCATCGCCGAAGGGTGCCGGCAGGTCGGGTGTGCCTTGACCGGCGGCGAAACGGCTGAGATGCCCGGCATGTACAGTAAGGGTGATTACGATCTCGCGGGCTTTGCGGTTGGTGCCGCTGAGCGCGGCACGTTGCTTCCAGATGGAGTTGCGCCCGGTGACATTCTGCTCGGACTGCCCAGCTCGGGTGTTCACTCCAACGGGTTTTCGCTCGTACGCCGTATCATTGAAACTGCCGGCATCCCGCTCGGTCAATCCGCACCCTTTGCCCCGGATCAAACTCTTGGCGCCGCGCTGATGACGCCGACAGCGCTTTACGTCCGCCCGGTTCTCTCACTGACGCGTGCAGGATTACTGCGTGCTGCGGCCCATATCACCGGCGGTGGCCTGCCCGGTAATCTGCCTCGCGTTCTCCCCGAATCCTGTGCTGCCATCCTCGATAGGCCATGGCCTATTCCGCCAGTGTTTCGATGGCTTGCACAGACCGGAGGTGTTGGGGCGGCCGAAATGCTGCGTGTATTCAACTGTGGCATCGGCATGGTTCTGGTCGTTCGTGAGTCCGATCACGCAGCCGCCCTCGCTTGCCTCGCGGCCGAGGGCGTCGTCCCCATGCTCCTTGGTCGAATCGTCGCGACTGAGGGACCGTCTGCCGTTAACATCGCTGACCCCAGCGCCTTGTTCGTATGAAACCGCGTGTCGGCATTCTAATTTCGGGTCGGGGATCGAACATGCAGGCATTAATTCGTGCTGCGGCCCGACCCGATTTCCCGGCTGAAATCGGACTCGTATTGTCGAATCGCGCTGCCGCGGAAGGTCTCGTGACCGCCGCCCAACTCGGTGTAACGGCGCAGATAGTTCCCAGCCGCAATTTCCCCACTGATCGCATGGCCCATGAAGCGCAGATGCATCAAGCGCTTACCGACGCCGGATGCACGATCGTTTGCTTGGCCGGATACATGCGTTTACTGACCCCTTATTTCGTGCAGCTATGGTCGGGGCGAATGCTGAATATCCACCCTTCGCTGCTGCCGGCATTTCCTGGTCTTGATACCCACGCCCGTGCACTATCGGCCGGCTCGAAAATCCACGGGTGCACGGTCCATGTGGTGACGGAGGTTATGGATGAAGGGCCAATTCTGGTGCAGGCCGCCGTCCCGGTCATGCCTACTGATACGGTGGAAACCCTGAGTGCCCGAGTCCTTGAACAGGAGCATATCATCTATCCGATGGCGCTCGCCCATCATCTCGGACGTTCCCCAGTTGCCGCATCGTTCGATCGCGCACTTGTCAGCCCTTGCGCTTGAGGCTCATACGAAATATCCATTGAATCTGTCACGAATTCGTGTGACACGACGGGGTGAGATTACGATTCGAAGGGGTCAAGGCGGTAATGATGGCTGATACTGAAACACCGAACAATCTCCCGATCGGTCTGGAGCAGCTCGAACAAGGTAGCCAATCCGGCTGGAACGGTTTTACCCGATTTATAGTTATTACCGTTATCAGTCTCGTGGTGATTTTGCTTCTCATTGCGGCATTCACCGTCTGGAGCTAGAGGTTTGAGCTTGGACTGTAGGTCACCAACTCATAAATCGTATCCAAATTCGGGCTGATGCGAGTTTGACGAGAGCCAGGTAGTTGGCGTCATGTTTCTCGAAGCGGGTTCCTATGGCTCTGAAATTTTTGATTTTGTTGAAGAACCGCTCGACGAGATTGCGCTTCCGGTAAAGCCTTCCTGCGTACCCATAAGTCTCAGCCAATTTGAGCAAGCGATACGGCATCGGTGGCGCCTGCACGATGGCGTATCCGAGTCGTGGGATCATGCTGGCGAGATCGTATCGGCGGTTGAAGCGGTACTCGAATTCGGCGAGGTGCGGCGGCTCCGATTTTTTGGACAGGTGTTTAAGCTAAGGCTGACCGGTCGAGA
>NZ_JBMFGY010000008.1:0-45393 GCF_049977125.1 Acidiphilium sp.
TCAGAATTCTGCGGTTTTTTGATGCCTATGAAGGGAAAAGTGCCGAAGTTGGGTCAAAGGGTAATCTCGAGGCCAATTGATAAAAAATCAAAACAGTCGGCGACGTTAGTTATTTTCGGACTCAGCCAGTTCCAACACTTGTCCACAAACTTATCCACCGACGCCGCGCTCATAAAACGCTTCGTGCAATGCCGCCAGCATTTCAATGCGATCAAGTCCGTGAGCGAGCGGCGGGTAGATTTTGATCCGGATGGTACCGGGCCGCTTGCGGATCGCATCACGCGGCCAGTAACGCCCGGAATCGGTCGCGACCGGCAGCACCGGCAGTCCGGTTGCCCGGGCGATTGCAACGATACCAGGCTGCAGCTGCGCAACCTGACCCGGTGCGACGCGGGTTCCTTCAGGGAAAATAATGATCTGCCGGCCATTGGCTCCTGCCGCACGCACCTGTTCGATGAGCAAACGCAGAGCCCGCGCCCCGCCGGTACGGTCGATCGCGATCTGCCCGGCCGGCTCTAGAAGGCCTCCGATAACAGGAAGACGACGGAGTTCCTGTTTCATCACATAGCTGGGGCGCCCGAGAAGGGTGAACCAGACCAATGTATCGAACGCCGATTGGTGTTGTGCGGCCAGTATCACCCCGCCTGGCGGCAGGTTTTCTAATCCTTCGACCACGATATTGATGCCGCAGAGTACGCGCAGCATGGTCAGTGCTAGTCGCGCCCAGGCTTGGCCGAACGGTAGCAGTCGGGCCGGGGCGAAGCGGTTGAGTGCTAGTGCGACAACTCCAGCGCTAACGGCAGAAACTATGATGAACAGGTGAAACAGGAGCGATCCAAACATAAACATCACAGATGCGCCTCGATATGATGCGCCGCGAAGCCACCGAGCCGGAAGCGGACCAGCACGTATTTGCCAAACTCCGCAGCGAGCAGCCGCAGCGAGCGCCAGCGATCCAGATGCGCCATCGCGGGTGGGCGCACTGGCTCAGCCAGCAAGGTGACCCCCGGCATCTGGCGATGTAGCTCCAGCAGAGCGCGCGGCATATGATAATCAGCAGTGACCACGATCAACGAGGTCATGGCGTGACGGACCACCCATCGCGCAGTCTCGCGCGCATTGCCTCGCGTGGTTGTGGCCCGGTGGCCCAGACTGATCGATGCGGCCTCAGCTGTGGCGTTGATGCCGTCGCGCGGGGTGAAATCACCCAGATAGGTGCCAACCCCGGCACCCGAGATCAGCAACCGGGGTGCAGCACCGGCAACCAGCAATTCCAACCCGGCTTTGACCCGGTCGGCCCCGCCGGTCAGCACCACAATACCATCGGCACGGGGCATCGGCGTGATTGGTCGTTCACCGGCGACGATGGCGAGGAACCAACCGAATCCAACCAGCCAGAGCAAACAGCAGACCACCGTCAAGCTGAGCAAACGCCGCAGCCATGCGCCCCGCTGGCGCCGCCGGCGTGGCTTGAGGCCCCATCCGAGGCCCATCGAGCCCGTCATCCTCGCTTCATGTCAACCGCTTGAGCCAGCCCCGCACCGTGATTTGTGCGGCGAGCCAGCCGATCGCGGCAGTGGCGATGGTGAACATCACTGGTGACGCCCAAAGGACCGGTGGCAGGGCGGTGATCAAACTCGGAAGGACTGCCGGCGCGCTCGCGATGAAACTGGATGACAGCAGACCCAGCCACGCCAGCACAGGTAGCGCCACGATACCGCCCATCAAGCCGCCGCTCGCGGCGAGACGCATGGCGCGCAGGGCGAACTGGTTGGCGATGTCTGCATCAAGAGCGCCTAGACCGTGGATGATCTCGATCGCCTCACGCCGTTGCGACAGCCCGGCACGCACTGCAACAGCGACTACCGAGGCAGCGACCAGAGCTACGATCAGCAGCACAGCGGCGGCCGAGGCACGCAGGCTTGTGGTCAACGCCGCAAGTCGATCGGCCCAGCGAGCGCCGGAATCGACGATGGTTCCCGGAACGACTCTGGCAAGTCGGATACCGAGCGTGGTAGCGTCCATAGCCGGTGATGATGCATGCACCACGATCACCGCAGGCAATGCGATCGGCAGGGTGCCATCGGCCGCGGTGGTACCGAGCCAGGGTTTCAGCAGGGTCGCGAGATCAGAGTGAGAGAGCAGATGGGCATCACTTAATCCATTCGTTGCCTGGAGCAGGGTCAGCACCGCATCCTGGCGGAGTGGGCCGTTGGCAGCAACGGGCGTAATCGGATTCGGTACTTCAATCGTCATCAATCCCTGCGCGCCGCTCAGCCAGTGGGATGCCAGAGCACCGGCGGCGATGCTGCCAGCCAGGGAAAGGGCTGCAAGGAAGCTCATCGCCGCGACCATGAACGGCAGCAGCCGGTCCGCCATCGCAGCGCGTAACCCGATCCGATCGGCGCGCGAGGCGTGGCGCTTAGCCATGTCGCACCAGCCGGCCATCGAGCAGCTCTAGCGATGGCGCCGGGTGGCGCGCGACCAGACCGGTGTTATGGGTGGCCACGATAATGGTGGTACCCATTCGGTTGAGCGAGCGGATCAGATGCATCAATCGTTCGGCCTGATCATCATCGAGGTTACCGGTTGGTTCGTCGGCCAGCAGCAACGCCGGTCGCGTGATCACGGCACGAGCGATCGCGACGCGTTGCTGCTCTCCACCAGAGAGTTCATCGGGACGGTGGTCCAGCCGTCCAGCGAGACCAACCCACCGCAGTAGTTCGGTAACATCGGCGCGTACCTGTACTTCCTTCCGACGGGCCAGACGCAGTGGCAAAGCGACGTTATCATAGGCAGTGAGATGGCGCAGCAGCCGGAAATCCTGATAGACAACCCCGATTCGTCGTCGCAGAAGGGCGGTGGCACGCCGATCGAGCGTCGCGGTATCGGTATCGAGCAACTCGATTCGGCCGGTTGTAGGCTTGGTTGCCAGATACATCAGCCGAAGCAGACTAGTCTTCCCGGCGCCGGAAGGTCCGGTAAGCCAGCGAAATCCGCCATCCGGAATGTCAAAATCAATTCCATCGAGCGCCACGGCATCAGATCCGCCAGCGGTGGCGCGGTGATAGTTCAGACTGACATGGGAAAAACGGATCATGTTCCGCTTCAATGCCGCGATCCGAGGCGCTAGGGCAAGCGCCCGTCAGCCTCGGTTGCATGGAGGCAGCGAAAATGTCATTCGATCGATCATGCAAATCACCTGCCCGGCCTGCGCTACGCGCTATGAATTGCCGCCGAACGTGGCCATAAAATTGCCGGCTCGCGTTCATTGCGCGCAATGCGGTGCGGAATGGGAAGCAACGGCGACAGAGGCAATCGATCCCGTCGAAATGCTCCCAACGTCCGACGATACGGTATCGACCTCAGAGCCGTTCGAACCGTCCCCAACTGAAACGCAACCCGGGGCCAGATCTGAGCCCAAGACCGAAGCGGCATCCACGCCCGCGGATACCGATCGGGAACCTGAACCTGACGTGCCGACCCTGCCGATCCACGTCACACCTCGGATCACAGCATCAGACTCGTCCCCTTTAGCCGTCAAAGGCAGGGTGTCGGCTGCACAGCATCGGGATCGCGTCCTGTGGGGCGGTTCGGTTGCGGCTGTAACCGGGCTGATCGTGTTGTTTCTCGTATTTCATGGCGCGATCGCAAGTGCCTGGCCACCCAGCCTGCGCCTATATCAGGCGCTCGGGCTGGGTTGATATCGAATTATCCCCTTTTGTTCATTGGGCAGGTATTGAGACCGATCAGCGAATAGGCCGGGCAATAGCCGAGAGCGCCGGTTATCACGGGTACGATGCCAATGTAGCCCCAAATCCCGATCGTGCCGGTCGCGGCCCCGATGATCAATAATGCACCGACCGTGACGCGGATCGCGCGATCAATGGTACCTTCATTGCGGGTCATACTGTGTCTCCTGGTTAATGGGGTGGTTCGATCTATCCCCTATGAATCATATGTAGCAGATATCGAATATTTAAACACGCATTTCGATTGATCAACGTCCAACATCAGGGCTTGACCGCGAGCCCTTTGTGCAGCGAGGGTTGCGCATGGCACATGAACTCCACGAGCGTCTCCTCATTATTGATACCCATGTCGATATCCCGTGGCCCAACGGCCCTGAATTCACGATCGAAGGGCCGCGCTGCGTCGACCTGCCCAAGGTACGGCGCGGCGGCGTGGGAGCGGTGTGCTTCGCCGCCTACGTCCCCCAAGGCCGGCGCGACTCTGCCGGTAATGAGGAGGCGCGTGCCCGCGCGCTCGGAATGCTCGATGCGATCGCCGCAATGGGCCGGGCCGAGGGCGCGATGCTGGCGCATACCGCCGATGCCATCGAGGCCGCCTATCGTGATCGGAAATTTGCAGTCATTCCAGCGGTGGAAAACGGCACGGCGCTTGGCGGCGGTCTTGCCGTGCTCGATGATTTTGCCACCCGCGGCGTACGTTATATGACGCTGACCCATAATGGGCACAATGCCCTTGCCGATGCCGCGATTCCCCGTGCTGATCTGGGGGATGGGCCAGCCGAACACGGCGGGCTCTCGCCACTGGGACGAAAGGCGGTAGTGCGGATGAACCAGCTCGGTATTTTGGTCGATGTGAGCCACGCCGCGAAATCCAGCATGATGCAGGCGGTCGCCCTGTCGCGCGCTCCGGTGGTGGCAACCCATTCCTGCGCCCGCGCCCTATGCGATCATCCCCGCAATCTCGATGACGAGCAACTCGACGCTCTGCGAGACACCGGGGGTGTCGTGCAAATCACCATGGTTTCCGCATTTCTCAAGCGTGGAGCCAAACCGTCGGATATCGGAGTGAGCGCGATCGCCGATCATGTCGACTATGTCACCAGACGGATCGGGATCGACCATGTCGGCATCGGCACCGATTTTGACGGTGGCGGCGGCGTCGCCGGCTATATGCATGCCGGTCAGACACCGGGTCTGACGGATGAATTGATCCGGCGCGGCTATGACGAAGCGGCTCTATCGAAAATCTGGGGGGGCAATTTCCTGCGTGTGCTACGGGTGGCGGAAGCGATACGCGACTAGAGCGTTATGCTTTCAGCTTAACGCTCTAGCTCTATGTTTTTTCGAGCGATTTCATGCGATTATGTTGCCGCTGCCGCGTCAACTTAATCGCATATCGCTCTAAAACCGCCCCCCTGCGGGGCGCACTCGATCGTCACCAGAAGCTAATCGGCTGATGGAACGTTCTTTCCGATCGGGGTGCGTTTCGACAAGGAGATCAGATAGACTTCAAGATCGATCATAGCGGGGCTGTCATAAGCGGGGGCAGTGCCGCCAAGTCCAGCGCGGATGCAATGAACCAGTTGGCGTTGTAGGGTGAAAATCGTGTGTTTCTTGGGATTATAGCGGGGAAAATCCGCGGCACTGCCAATCAGGCTCGGCAAATGCTCACCAGCTGGCGTAATGCCAATCGTCGTACCGCCGTTGGTATGGCATGTCTCGCAGGTGACGGGCTTGTTGTGGAACGCCATGTCCGGCACCCAAATACGGGTGCTGCCGAAGCGTTCGGTTTTGAACAGCTTCGCCCCTCTGGCAACGGCAGCGCGCATCGCACTAATGTTGGCGGTAGCGGTTTTTGCCGTAGACGCTTTGGCGGCGGACGTCGTTGCGGCAGACGCGTTAGCGACGCTGAACAATGCCGCCGTCAAAATGGCCGTTACAGAATGGCGATTGAACATCTGGATCGTGTTCCTTGGTTGGACGTCCTTCCATTATAGCAGACTGAATGAGGATCCGGCGATCGCCTGTGGTTGGTCGAGTAGATTTTTTCTCTCCAGACACGTCGCGGCCGTTGACATAGATTGTATTTAGATATAACTAAAAACTATCGATTATTCAGGAGGTCAATGTCATGTCGATGTTCAGATGGATTGGGACTGCCGGGCCCGGGCGTTATGGTGAAGCATGCGGCATGCGCCGCTTTACCGTCGGACCAGGCGACGGAGCAGGGTCGGGTTATGGTGGCGGGTCGGGTCGAGGCGGATCAGGCCGAGGTGGACGCGCCGGCGGGCATGGCCAGTTCGGTGGCGGCGGTGGCCGGTTCGGGCGCGATGGGCGGTTGCGACGTCTATTGGAGCACGGCGACCTGCGCATGCTGGTTTTACACTTGATCGCTGAAAAGCCACGCCATGGATATGAAATTATCAAGGCGATCGAGGATCTTGCCGGAGGTGCCTATGCGCCGAGTCCCGGCGTCGTGTATCCGACGTTGACAATGCTCGAGGAAATCGGACAGATCATCGGCGAAACCGAAGGTGCACGCAAACGGTTCACCATCACCCCGATCGGTGCGACAGCTCTGGCGGAAAACCAAGTCGCGGTCGATGCGATCCTCGCGCGGATCGCACAAGCTCAGGCGCAGGAGCCAGCGCTTCCGGTACTGCGGGCATTGGAGAATTTGAAAACCACGTTGCGCCTAAAGCTTGCCGCTGGATTGACGACCCCGGATGTGGCGCGCCGGATCGCTGACACGATCGATCAAGCCGCTCGCTCGATCGAGGATTTGTAACGGCTCGCTTGGCCTGAGTTGCCCGTGAGTGGAACCCAAGACCGGTTGTCAGGATTCCGTCCCGATCCTGACAACCAATCGGGCCGGTGTCCTATGCCGCAACCAGATCGGTGTCGAGAGCGTATCCGGCGGCACGCACCGTGCGGACCAAGTCGAGGTCGCCTTCACCATTGATCGCTTTGCGCAAGCGGCGGATGTGGACATCCACGGTGCGGGGTTCGACATGAATATCCCGACCCCACACAGCGTTGAGCACATCTTCGCGCGAGAACACGCGACGCGGATGGCGCATAAAGAACTCGAGCAACCGGAATTCGGTCGGACCGAGGTGCAGCACCTTGCCAGCGCGGGTTACTTTATGGGTGGTGGGGTCGAGTTCCATGTCATGAAACAGAAGCGGCGTCTTTGCCGGGGCGGCGCCGGTGCGGCGAAGCAGGGCGCGGATTCGGGCGATCAGCGCCTCGGGGGAGAACGGCTTGGTGATATAGTCATCGGCACCCGTTTCCAAGCCGCGAACCATATCCTGATCTTCGGCGCGGGCAGTGAGCATGATCACCGGAAGGCCGCGCGTGGCAGGGCGGCGGCGTAACTGACGGCACAGCTCGATGCCGGAAAGTGTGGGCAGCATCCAGTCGAGAAGGATTAGATCAGGTGGGGTTTCGGTAATCTTGGTGAGCGCCTCGTTCCCATCACCGGCCTCATCCACGCGAAAACCGCTTTTTTCAAGGTTGTAGCGCAACAGGGTAACGAGTGGCGCTTCGTCCTCGACGACAAGGACAAGCGGCTTGTTGGAGTCGTTCATCGAAAGCTCCAGCATGGGGGGCACCTCCATCAAGTGTCGTGATGCGGCATATAGGTGGCCGAGAGATCACCCTTCGGGCGCGTATCGGGTAGGGTTTCGCCTGTGGCGGCGTAGTAGGTGAGTTCGGCGACGTTGGTGGCGTGATCGCCGATCCGCTCGAGGTTTTTCGCAATGAACAGCAGATGCGTACATGCCGTTATATTGCGCGGATCTTCCATCATGTAGGTGATCAACTCGCGAAAGATCGTGGTATAAAGGTCATCGATCATCTGATCCGCACGCCAGACCGCCATGGCTTTCTGGGGGTCGGCTTCCCCGAACGCATCGATCGTGGTCTTCAGATTTTCCTGCACCAATCGTGACATCTGTGCGAGGCTGGTCAGCGGATAGGCGGGTGTGGACTGGTTGAGGATCAGAGTCCGTTTGGCGACATTGGCGGCGTAATCGCCAATTCGTTCCAGGTCGGTCGTAACTTTCAAAGCAGCGACGACGTGCCGCAGGTCATCGGCGACCGGCTGACGCAGCGCGAGCACACGAATGGCCGCCTGTTCAATCGCGCGCTCTTCGGCATCGACCCTGGCGTCGAAATCCACAACACGCGACGCCAGCACGGCGTCGCGTGAGAGCAGGGCGGCGGTCGCGTCAGCCAATTCGGTTTCGACGAGTCCTCCCATCACGGCGACCATGTCGCGCAGACGACCCAGATCGGTTTCAAAACTACTCAGGATATGGCGCGATTCATCTGGCATACTGACGCTCCTCAACCGAACCGGCCGGTGATGTATTCTTGGGTGCGGCGTTCGCTTGGCGATGTGAACATCTGCGTCGCATCAGCGACCTCGATCATTTCACCGAGATAGAAAAACGCCACCCGATCGGCACAGCGGGCCGCCTGTTGCATGTTGTGCGTGACAATGATGATGGTGAAATCACGTTTGAGCTCCTCGATCAATTCCTCAATCTTGAGGGTTGAGATCGGATCGAGTGCACTGGTCGGTTCATCGAGCAGAATAACCTGAGGCCGCACCGCAATGGTGCGCGCGATGCATAAACGTTGTTGCTGACCACCCGAGAGTGACAGGGCAGAGCCATTCAACTTGTCCTTGACCTCATTCCAAAGAGCCGCTCGGATCAGCGAGGTTTCCACCCGCTCATCCATCGCCTGGCGCGACAAACGCTCATGCAGACGCACACCAAATGCAACGTTTTCATAGATCGACTTCGGGAACGGTGTTGGCTTCTGAAATACCATCCCAATCCGGCGGCGCAGACGGTTGATGTCGGTGCCAGGAGCGATGATGTTTTCACCATCGAGAAATGCTTCGCCTTCAGCACGTTGACCGGGATAAAGATCATACATCCGGTTGAGCACGCGCAGAAGGGTAGACTTACCACAGCCTGAAGGGCCGATCATCGCCGTGGTCTGGCGATCAGGAAGGTCGATCGACACTGATTTCAGCGCCTGGGTTGCGCCGTAGTAAAAATCAAGTCCACGAATCGAAATCCGTGGCGCGGCGCTCGGGGCAAAGGAGATCGGCTCAAGGCGAGCCACGGCTTCAGGCATGATAACGCTCCGTCTTGCGGAAACAGGGGAAAAGGAGCGTCTCTTTACTCATAGACACGCTCCTTAGCCTCCTATCATGCCATGGTTATGACAGTCCGATGAAGCTTTTATGACAGATAGAGGGATCGATCAGCCGGCGCTGGGCAGTTTCGGCTGTTTGACCATGCGCAAGTAGGGCTTCAGCGTCTTGAACCCGTCCGGGTAGCGCTTGCGCGCCTCATCATCAGAAACCGATGTGACAATAATAACGTCCTGACCGTCTTTCCAGTTCGCCGGGGTGGCGACTTTATCGGAATCGGTTAGTTGCAACGAATCGATGACGCGCAGAATTTCGTCGAAATTGCGACCGGTCGCCATCGGGTAGGTCAGAATCAATCGGATTTTCTTGGCCGGGTCTATGATGAACACCGAACGCACCGTCGCCGTGTCACTCGCGTTCGGGTGGATCATGTCATAGAGTTTACTGACTTTGTGATCATGATCGGCGATGATCGGGAAATCGACCTTCTGACCCTGCGTTTCCTCGATGTCCTTGGCCCAGCCAGTATGATTCTCTCCGGTATCGACCGACAGGCCGACCGGCTTCACATTACGTTTGGTCCACTCCGGCATCAGCCGGGCGACAACACCAAGCTCGGTAGTGCAGACCGGCGTGTAGTCGGCCGGGTGGCTAAATAGGATACCCCAGGAATCGCCGAGATAATCATAGAATTTGATGCGGCCGGCCGAACTGTCCTGTTCGAAATCGGGGGCGGCGTCGCCAAGGCGAAGTGACATATGCAGGAACTCCATAAATTCATTGATGCAGTGCACATAATGCCTGGTGCCGGAAAAACCAACCGCCCGATCAACGATGCAGGGTCTCGCAGAATGACTTTAGCGCGGTCACACGGTGACCCCCTGATAGCGGAACTCGGTCATCATGCCGGTCATCATATGATAAAGGTTGTGGCAATGAAACGGCCAGCGACCGGGGTTGTCGGCGTCGAGCGCCAATCGGACGCTGCCCATCGGGGGAACCAGAATCGTATCGCGCACGGCACCCTTGAGCGGCCTGGCGTTGATCGCCACAACCTGGAACTTGTGGCCATGCAGATGCATCGGATGCGCCATCATCGAGTGGTTGACCAATTCAATCACGACGCGCTGGCCGGCGATCAGCATCAGCGGCGTCACCTTCGGCCAAAATTCACCGTTGAGCGACCAGGCGTAGGGCTTCATGCGACCCGAGAGCACCACCCGATGCAACAAATCGGCGCGGCGGGGTGCCAAACCTTGAGTTGCACTCAGGCGCCGTTCAAGGCGATTATCAATGGCCGGTGCAATTGTTGGCGCCGTTTCGGCGATACGTTCGACTCGCGCACGCGGCGGTACCAGCACAATGCCGGTGCGGCGCCGGCTCCCCTCCAGCGTTGCGAGCACCGGTACGGCGTTGCCGGGCGGCACCTCGAGCAACACATCGAGCCGTTGCGCAATCGCGAGCGGCACATGCCTCGCCCGCACCGGATGAACCGCGTGACCGTCGGCCGCGATGACGGTACCAGTCAAGCCACCGAAATCAACCCAGAACTGGCTTGACGACGAGCCATTGATCAATCGCAACCGCACACGGCCGTTCCGAGCCACCGCGATTGTTGCAGGATCGGTCAAGGTGCGGTCATTTGCGAGAAACGCGTCATAGGCGATGTCATTGAGGTCCATGCCGGAACCCATCGCCATACCGCCGCCCATCGACCCCATGCTCATCGATCCCATGCCGCCACCTGTGGAGGCGGACGCGGCACGGCCTTCCCATGCAGAATCGGTTGGCAGATTCTCGATCTCGCGAGCCATCATATGAACCGCGTGAGGGGATTGGCCGGTGAGGCCGGCCAGCAGTACGTCGGGACTCCGAAAACTGAAATCATGCAGGAATAGAACGATTTCCTGATGATCTGCCCGTAGATCGGCTGCGCTATGCACGATCAACGGTGCCGCCATCAGCGACTGTTCCTGCATCCCCTGGTGCGAATGCATCCAGAACGTGCCTGGAATCGGCGCATAATCATAGGATTTAGTCATCCCGGAGCCGATCGGCGGCGACTCCTTCCAGGGAAAACCGTCCTGTTCCCAGGGCGGCAATTGACCGTGCCAGTGGATGATGGTTCTGAAACTGGTCTGGTTGACTAGATCAACCCTGAAGCGCTCCCCCGGTGCCAATGTAATGCCAGGCTTGCCGTCCGGGCCGGTCAGACCGAATACCGTCGCCAAGCGACCGTCAACATCCAGTGTGCGGGAGCCGGCAACGAGCCGCTTGCCCGGTCCGGCACTGTCAGCATGGGCGATCAGAGGTGGAGTCATCGCCGCAGCGCCGGCACTGGCGATGAGGCTTCTACGAGAAAAGGCATTCAACACATTGAGTTCCATAGGCTGCTGGGTAAAGGTTCCCATGGTAGTAAGGTCAAGTGGCGCGGTCGGGTGTCATCGCCGTCGCATCACTCGCCAATCAAATTGTTCTGAAATGATGTGGTCGTCCGCAGCGCGTGGTGTAGGGTGATCCTGTCACTCAGGTGACACGGAATTCAAACGGGAGACTTCAGATGATCAGAAAAGCGAGAATTGGCGCCGGCGTGGCATTGGGTCTGCTTGCGGGTGGCGTAACCGCTCAGGCTGCCCCGCCGATCAAAATCGGTGTCCAGGCGCCGATCACCGGCACCTATGCCGATGAAGGCCAGGGAATCGAGCGGGCGGTGAAGCTGCTCGCCGCGGAGCAGAATGCCAAGGGCGGGCTGCTCGGCCGCAAGATCGAGGTGATCGCCTGTGACGATCAGGGAGAGGCGGCGCAGGCGGCGATCTGTGCGCGGCAACTGATGAACGATCATGTGATTGCGGTGATCGGCTCATATACCAGCGGCGCAGCGCTCGCAGCACAGCCGATCTATGCACGGGCGGATGTAATCCAGACCTCGGACGGGACGAGCAACGAGTTGCTCAAACACGGCTACAAGACCTGGTTCGGCAATGCGGCGCCGAATTCGGCGGAAGCGAAGTTCACCGCGCATTATCTGGTGGATGTGCGGCATTTCACGAAGATCGCGGTGCTGACCGACCATTCGAGTTTCGCGACCGGGCTCGCGGATGCGGTGGTGAAAGACGTCAAGGCCGACCATGGCGATGTGGTCGACAAATCCTTCATCAACGCGGGGTCGCAGAATTTTTCGCCGGTGCTGACCAAGCTGAAGGCCATGCAGCCGGATGTTCTGTATTTTTCGGGCTATTATTCCGATGGCGGATTGATCCGCGCGCAAATGGCGCAGCTGGGGATGAAAGCGGTGTTTGTCGGTGGGGATGCCAATCAGAACGTTGCCTTCGCCAAGATTGCAGGCGCGGCAGCGGCGGGGTCGGTGATCATCAATGTGCCGGCGCCAGCGGATCTGCCCTATCCGGTCGCCAAGGAATTCGTCGCTGCCTACAAGGCAAAATACGGTTCACTGCCGCCTTCGGTGTTCACTCTGACCAATGCCGACGGTATGCGTGCGGTCATGCAAGCGATCGCGGCGACAAAGTCGGTCAAGCCGGCCAAACTCGAAGCCTATCTGCACGGGATAAAATCATTCCAGGGGTTGACCGGAACGTTCGCCTGGAATGCGAAGGGCGAGCGCACTGGCAGCCCGTTCGTCGCGTTCGAAATCCAGAAGGATGGCAGCTACAAAATCCTGTACCCGGCGCCGACCGCGGGTTGAGCGGCGCGCGACATGGGGGTTTTCATCCAGCAGATGGTCAACGGCCTGACGGTCGGCGGGATCTATGCGTTGATCGCGCTGGGATACACCATGGTCTACGGGGTGATGCGGCTGATCAACTTCGCCCATGGTGATCTCTGTATTCTCGGCGCGTTCGTCGGGCTGAGCATTCTGACCGGTGCGGCGGGTGGTGGGCACCCCGGGGCGGCGCTGCTGTTGCTTGCCTTCGTGGTTTCGATCGTCGTGATCGCGGTGGCCGGCGTCGTTCTGGAACGCATCGCCTATCGGCCGTTGCGCAAGGCGGATCGGCTGGCCGCCGTGGTTTCGGCACTCGGCGCGTCGCTGATGATCGAGAACGGGATCATGCTGGTATGGGGACCACAGGTGCATGTGTTTCCCTCGAACCTGCTGCCGGCGACAACCTGGCATTTCGCGGGGGCGACGATCAGCTTCATTCAGGTGATGATCATTCTCGCGTCGCTGGTGCTGATGGCGGCACTTTATAGCTTTGTGAACCACACGCGGTTCGGCACCGCGATCCGGGCTGCGGCGATCGATCAGGATGCGGCGCGGCTGATGGGGATCAATGTCAACCGGGTGATCACCAGCGTGTTCATCATCGGGCCTGGACTCGGGGCGATCGGCGGATTGTTCATCGGCATCTATTACCGCGAGGCATATTTCACCATGGGGTGGACCTATGGGCTATATGCGTTCATCGCCGCGATTCTCGGCGGGATCGGTAATATTCCGGGAGCGATGCTGGGTGGGGTGCTGCTTGGTTTGTTCAACGCCTTCGCCGCCGGGTATGTATCGAGCTCCTGGCAGGACGCGATCACCTTCGGGCTGCTGATCGTGATCCTGCTGGTGCGGCCGACCGGGCTGCTCGGCGAGCGCGTGGCGGAAAAAGTCTGATGCGCGGGTTCGGGCTGGGCGCCTTGATCTGGGCGGCGGGGCTGGCGCTGCCGTTGGCGCTCGACAGTTCGTGGGTGTCGATCGCGGCGTTTTTCGCGATCTACGCGATCACGGCACTTTCGGAGGATGTGATCCTGGGGCGGGCCGGCATGTTCGACATGGGACATGCCGTGTATTTCGGGATTGGCGCGTATGTCACGGCGATCCTGAACACCACGCTGAACGTGCCGATCCTGCTGACCCTGCCGCTGGCGATGCTGCTCGCCGCGGCAGCCGGAGCGCTGCTATCGGCGCCGCTGATCCGGCTGCGGGGTGATTATCTTCTGGTCGCGACAATCGGGTTCAATGCGATTTTCGTCCTCGCGATGCAGAACGACCCCGGCGGCATCACCGGCGGGTCGGACGGGATCACCGGGATCGGGGTGCCGTCGCTGTTCGGGCTGCAACTGGAAAGCCAGAGCGCGATGTTCTGGCTCGACTGGGTGGCGCTGGGGGCGGTGCTGCTGGTGATGCGCAACCTCGATCGCTGCGAGTTCGGCCGGGCGCTGCGCTATCTCAAGCAGGACGAGCTGGCCGCCGGGACACTTGGGGTCGATGCGCGCAAGGTGAAAACACTGGCCTTCGCGCTCGGTGCGGCGCTGGCCGGGCTGGCCGGGACGCTGTTCGCGGTGCAGCTTTCGACGGTCAGCCCGTCATCCTTCGTGTTCACTGAATCGGTGACGTTATTCGCGATCGTGATCGTCGGTGGCCAGGGCTCGATCCCGGGTGTGCTGCTGGGTACCGCGCTGATGTTCGTGGTGCCGCAAATTTTTCGAGGGCTCGCGGAATATCGGTATTTCGTGTTCGGCATCGCGATGGTCGCGGTGATGGTGCTTCGCCCGCAGGGGCTGCTGCCACGCCGCCGGGTGGTGACGTGACCGCGCTGCTCGAACTCCAGGGCATCGGCATCAGCTTCGGCGGGTTGCGCGCGGTGGATGATCTGAGTTTCACCGTGAACCAGGGGCAGATCGTCGGGCTGATCGGGCCGAACGGGGCAGGCAAGACCACCGTGTTCAACATGATCACCGGGGTGTACCGGCCGAAATCGGGCCGGGTGCTGTGGCAGGGCAGCGAGATTACCGGGGCCAAGCCGGCGCGGATTGCCGCTTTGGGGCTGCGGCGGACGTTTCAGACGATCCGGCTGTTTGCCGATATGAGCGTGTTCGAGAACGTGCGGGCGGGGTGTCATCTGGCCGCCCGGCAGCATTGGTGGGAGGGGCTGCTCGCTCTGCCGGCGCAACGGCGCGAGGAGGCCGAGCTTGCCGCGCGGACCCATGAGATTCTGCGCCGGCTCGACCTCGACCGTGTGGCCGACGCGCCGGCGACCTCCCTGCCCTACGGGGTGCAGCGCCGCGTCGAACTCGCGCGCACGCTGGCCGGGCAGCCGAAGCTGATCATTCTCGATGAACCGGCCGCCGGGTTGAACGATGCTGAGTCGGCGGCGCTGAACGAGACGATCTTCATGATTCGCGATTCGGGCGTAACCATCTTGCTGGTCGAGCATGACATGAACGTGGTGATGCAGGTGAGCGACCACATCGTGGTGATCAATTTCGGTCGCAAGATCGCGGAGGGTAATGCCGCGATGATCCGCAGCGATCCGGCAGTGATCGAGGCCTATCTCGGGTGCGATGACAACGAGGACGCCGCGTGAGCCTGCTGGTGATCGAGGATCTGCGGGTCGCCTATGGGCAGATCGAGGCGCTGAAAGGGGTTTCGCTCACGGTTCAGGCGGGTGAAGTCGTCGCGATTCTGGGGGCGAACGGTGCGGGCAAGACCACGTTAATGCGCGCGATTTCCGGATTGCTGCCAAGGTCCGGCGGGCGGATCACCTTCGAGGGAACAGATATTACCCGCACCTCGGCGGACCGGATCGTGCGGCTGGGGATTGCACAATCGCCGGAAGGTCGCCGCGTGTTCGGCACCCTCACCGTCGCGGAGAACCTGAAACTCGGCGGCTTCACCCGCCCGCCGCGCGAAATCCCGGCCAGCATCGAGGCGATCTACGCCATGTTTCCCCGCCTCGCCGAGCGACGCAGCCAATTCGCCGGCACGCTATCGGGCGGCGAACAGCAGATGCTCGCGATCGGTCGCGCCCTGGTCGCTAAACCGAAGCTCCTCCTGCTCGACGAACCGAGTCTTGGTCTCGCGCCAATCATCATTCAGAATATTTTTCGGAGCCTGCGCGGCATCGCCGATACCGGCGTCACCATCCTGATCGTCGAACAGAACGCCCGCGCCGCGCTCAAACTGGCTGATCGCGGCTACGTGCTCGAGGTCGGCCGCATCATCCACCAAGACAGCGCCGCCGCCCTCCTGGCCTCCGGCCAGATGCGGGAAGCCTATCTCGGTCGCACCATATCCTGATCGTGTTATCGTCTTTGCCATCCATATATCCAACACCGGAATCACGCCTTGCCTCCCTTGGCGGCTCACCTCGCCCTGGTCAGGCAAAATTGCCATTCAGCGCGGCGTCCCGATCATCGGAGCCAGTTCTGATCGTTCCCCGGCTGTGGAAATCACCTCCCTGCCGACGCGTTCCCGCACCGGTTTCGGACACCGTGCGGAAGTGGATTGGTAAATGACGCGGGTTCGCTTATGTGATGAAGGTATGTGGTTAACCGATTTCAGCACCCTCCTCGCCTCCGCCGCCGGCAGTCCGCCACTGGAGATCACGACCATCGTACTCGGCACCTTCATTCTGGAAGATGCCGCGACCTTACTCGCCGCCATGCAGGTGGCCGCCGGGGCGGTGTCGTTGCCGCTGGCTCTCGGCTCGCTATACGCTGGCATCGTATTGGGCGACCTTGGCTTATATGGGTTGGGTCGCCTCTCCGGCACGGTGCAATGGGCGCATGCCCTGGTGCCGAAGCGCCGGCGGGACATCGGGCGCGACTGGGTTAGCCAGCGCGTGATCCCATTGGTTCTGGTCAGTCGATTTGTGCCGGGATTACGGCTGCCGACCTATACAACCTGCGGCTTTCTCAAGGCTCCATTCTTCACCTTTGCCGCCGCCGCGATCCTGGCGACCCTGGCCTGGACCAGCCTGCTGTTCTATTTCAGTCTCAAACTCGGAACGCTGATGCTGCAATACCTCGGTCCCTATCGCTGGGCCGGGCTTGCCGTGTTCGTTGTTATTCTCCTCGTGATCGGCCGCGTGGCTGCCCATTGGCAGGCAGATCGGGCTGGAAAGGATTTTTGATGAGCAATATCACGCCTGCCTCGCGGCTCGATGCCGTTGCCACGCGCGGCGCCAAGGCAAGGCCGGTGTCATTTTTCGAATTCTGGCCCGGTTTCGTGTTCTACGCACCGGTCGTGCTGTTCTGGATCTGGCAGGCGCTGCGCTATCGCAGCCTCACGCTCCCGGCGCTGACTAATCCGCGCATCGAGGCCGGCGGTATCTGCGGTGAGTCGAAAAACGACATCCTCGACCTTGCCGGAGCCGAGGCGCGCCGATGGATCGCACCCTACGTTGGGATCACCACCCAGGCCCATCCAGCCGGTGATCTGGCAATGGCCGAGGCGGCGATGGCTGAAATCGGACTCTCCTATCCCGTGGTCGCCAAGCCCGATATGAGCTGCAACGGCACCGGTGTGCGGCTGATCGGGAACAGCGCGGCATTGGCCGATTATCTCGCCGCCTTCCCTCGCGCCACCCGCTTGCAATTACAGATGCTCGCAACCGACGAGGGAGAAGCTGGCATTTTCTACATTCGCGAACCGGGCCAGAACCATGGCACGATCACCTCGGTCACGCTGAAATATGCCCCCGTGGTCGTGGGTGATGGCCGGGCCCGTATTCGTGACCTGATCGCGGCCGATGAGCGGTTGAACGCCGTGTCAACCCTGCTGCTGGAAAAACTAGGCGTCGGAGCCGCGCGGGTGCCGGCTGCGGGAGAGCGGGTGCGGCTGGTGTTTGTCGGCAACCATTGCCGTGGCTCGACGTTCAAAAATGGCAGTCACTTGATCACACCGGCCCTCTCGGCCCGGATCGATGCGATCGCGCGCGATATTCCGGAGTTCCATTTCGGTCGATTCGACCTTCGCTACGCCTCGACACAGGAACTGCGACGCGGCGAAGGCTTCACCATCATCGAGGTCAACGGTGCCGGATCGGAAGCGACTCATATCTGGGACCCCGAAACCAACATCCTCGAAGCCTATCGTACTCAATTTTTCCACTACGGCGCGGCATTCCGGATCGGTGCGATGATGCGTGCGCGCGGCGCGAAGCGCTACGGTGCCTGGCGCCTGTATCGGGCCTGGCAGCATCAGAAGGCGCTGATGGCGCTGTATCCCAGCAACGACTGAGAGCGCGTGGATCCAACGCCCTGCCCTTGCGGATCAGGATTGCGCCGGCTGCGCTGCTGCGCGCTTGATCTGGCCAGCCTCAGCCCGCCCGAAGCCACGGCACCGCTGAAACCGCTGCTCGAACAGGCGGAAGCCGCGCTGATCGAGAAAGATATTCCCCGCGCCGAAGCTGCCCTACGCGCGCTTCTCGAACTCGCGCCGGGGCGTGAAGAGGCGCTCTTCGCCCTGCATCGGCTGCTGCGCCAGCAAGGCAAGATCGGTGCCGCCGAAGCACTGCTCCGCCGGATGGTGGCGATAAACCCGAACAACTTCGCCGCAACCAACGAACTCACCCTGATGCTTCTCGCCCGCGGCGCGCTCGCCGAGGCAGAGACCCACGCGCGCAACGCAATCCGCATCGCGCCCCGCAGCGCACAGGCTCATAATCTGATGGGTCTGGTGATGACCGAGGCCAACCGCGCCCTGATCGGAGAATATCACTATCGCGAAGTCCTGCGCCTGCTCGACCGTGACGATGCCGTCACACTGGCCAATCTGGCGTGGAACCTCAAAACGCAGGGACGAATCGAGGAAGCGCGCGGTCTCTATGCGAAGTCGCTCCAGATCAACCCGAATGTCCTGCAATCCGTCCTCGGCTGGGCCCGCACCGAGGAAGCCGACCGTAAATTCCCCCGCGCGCTCGAATTGGTCGAACAAGCCGAAGCCCTCGCGCCTGACAACCCCGCGGTCGCCCTCACCCGCGCAACCGTTCTGGCCCGCCAGGGCGAAACCGAAACCGCCCTCGCCCGTCTCTCCCGCCTCAGCGAAGGCAGTGCGCTCGGCCCGGCCGAACTCTCCGAACAAGGTCGCCTGCTCGACCGCCTCGGCCGCTATCCCGAAGCCTTCGCTGCCTATGAGGCCGGCAAATCCCGCGCCCTCGAACTCGGCGCCCGCCGCTACCTCGAAGACACGGCGCGCGACATGGTGTCCCGTTTGCGAGGATTCTTCACCGAGCGCCGCCTTGCCACGCTGCCACGCGCCAGCACCCGAGCCGACACGCCGCAGCCCATCTTCATCGTCGGCTTTCCCCGCTCCGGCACCACGCTGATCGAACAGACCCTCTCGGTCCACAAGCGCATCGCCGCCGGCGACGAACTCCCCTTCATCAACGATGCCACGCATCTGGTACAACGCCTGTTTGCCAGCCCGCTGACCTACCCGGATGCACTCTGCGAACTCTGGATGGGCGATCAGCGCGAAGGCCTCGACCTCCTGCGCGACCATTATCTCGCCCGCGTCCGCCAGGCCGGCATCCTGCGCGAAGGCGCCGCCTGGTTCACCGACAAAATGCCGCTGAACGAAACCCACATCGGCCTGATCCATCTGATGTTTCCGCAGGCACCGATCATCCATCTGCTCCGTCACCCGCTCGATGTCGTGCTATCGGTCTATTCCAACCACCTCACCCACGGCCTGTTTTGCGCCGCCGAATTACAGACCACCGCGCAGCACTACGCCCTGATCGCCGATCTGATCGTCCACTACCGCGAAAATATTCCGGCACTGCACTACCGCGCAATCCGCTATGAAGACGTCGTCGACCATCAGGAACGGGAAATCCGCAATCTTCTTGCCTTCATCGGTGAGGATTTCGATCCGGCCTGCCTGCAATTCGAAAAGAACCAGCGCTACGCCCGAACCGCGAGCTATGCTCAGGTCACCGAAAAACTCTATGACCGCTCACGCTATCGCTATCGTCATTATCGAGAGCAACTCAAGCCGGTAATGCCGATTCTGGCCCCGATCATCGAACGTCTTGGTTACACAATTGATGATTGATGATGCGTGATGATTGACCATGCGGCATAGCCGGACCGGTGGTTAGCCCCATCATCCCGAAAGCGATCACGTAAGCGTGATATGCGTCAAATCCTCTTATTTCTTTACATTTTGTGTCTCATTTCGTTACTCTTGTTACATGTTCACTTCATATAAATTTTCAAAATCGGGAGTCCTTGATGGACAATGAATTGACTGATGGCATTCAGCTTCACACGTCTTTCATCGCCCTGGCCGAACCAAAATCTCAGAACAGTCTAAAACATACCTTAAATTCAACAATTTCGCTTGATCAATCAGCGTCATCAGCCTCGCTGGGAAGCGACTCCTTTGGATTGTCACAGCCTGGGATGATCACCCCCGGAATGTTTCTCGAGGGTGTTGGCCGTAGCGGCATGATCAGCAACCCATCAGATCTGCACGAGGCGCATAAATTGTCGGCGACCGTCGCCGATGAACTCAAATCCTCCGCCTTCACGCCGTTCAGCGAATTCAAATCGACCGATCCGGTCGGCAGCAGCGCCGCGATTGCGACGGGCAGCGCCGGTTCCGTCGCTGCCCTGGCGGCAAGCGATGCGTCAAATGTCGGCCATCACATGACCATCGTGGTTCAGGACGCACCGGGAGTCACCCTGAGCGCCGCCGCCCAGAACGCCTTGAATTACGCCGCGCAGTATCTCGGCGCGCTCATCACCGATCCGGTGGCCGTCACCATCCAGGCCAACATCGCCAATTTGAACAGTGTCAGCCAAACCGGCATTCTCGCTTACGGTTCACCGGAAGCCTATTACGTGCCGTATTTCATCGCCGAGGGCGAGGTTGCCAAGCACGACCCGTCGCTCGCCCCTTACTTGCCGAAAACCAATACCGCCGCCGGCGGTGTCGCCGCCGTGGTCTCGAAAGCCGAATTGCAGGCCTGGGGTCTGCCGACCCAGGGATACTACTCAATCGGCGGTTCAATCGTGATCAACACGGCCTATCAGAGCCTGTTCAACTACAGCACCAACAACGTGCTGCAAGCCGCCAACACCAATTCGCTCGATTTCGTCGGCCTCGCTCTGCATGAGCTCTCGCACGCGCTCGGTCGTGTCCGGTTCGATCAGGTCACCGCGGCCGCCGGTCGCTACGCGGGTGATCCGCTGGCCGGCCCGATGGATCTCTCGGCCTTCACCTCACCCGGCACCCTGCAGCACAGCGCCACCCACGGCGTCGGCCCAATCCCCTATTTCTCGACCGATGGTGGCAAAACCCCGATCGTCTATGCCGCGACCCAAACCCGCACCGACTGGAATAACTACATGCAGAACGGCGCGTTCCTGCATGATGCCTGGTCGGGCTATCTGTTCCCCGGCCTCGCGACCATGTCGGCCACCGACCTGACCTTGCTCAACGCGATCGGGTTCGACATTGCCTGCTTTACGCCCGGCACCCGCATTCTTACCACGAAGGGCGATGTCGAGGTTGAAGCCCTGACCGAAGGTGATGAAGTCATTCTGCACGACGGTGGTACCGCGCCGATCATCTGGATCGGCACGCGCCGCCTTGATCTGAAATCCCACAAACGTCCCGATACGGTCCAGCCGGTGCTGATCGAAGCCGGTGCGCTCGCACCCGGCATGCCGAGCCGCGATCTTCTGGTCTCGCCCGATCACGCGCTCTATCTCGATGGCCATCTGATCCCGGCCAAGGCGCTGATCAACGGTCGTACCGTTCGGCTGTCACCTCGCGACTCGATCACGTATTATCATATCGAGCTTCCAAACCACGCCGTGCTCTATGCCGAAGGAACACCGGCGGAATCCTATCTCGAAACCGGTAATCGCGGCGCATTCGAGAACGGTGGAGTCCCTGTGCAACTGCACCCCGATTTTGCCCAGAATCGTCGCGAAACCGAGGGGTGTGCGCCATTTGCTGAAACCGGCCCCATCGTCGAGGCTGTGCGGGCGCGGATTTTGACCCGTGCCCTCATCTCAACCACAACCGATGCCGCCGTGCAGGTAATTGCCGTTGAAGGCGGCGCGATCATCGAAAGTCGGGCCGCAATCCCCGGCTACATCACCGCCGATCCGAAGGACCGCCGTCGCCTGGGCATAAAAATCGCGGCGCTTCACGTCGACGGACGCAGCATCCCGCTCGATCATCCCGAACTGACCATAGGTTGGCACGATGCCGAACCGGACGGTCGTTGGACAACCGGCCGTGCCCTGGTGCCCGCCAGTCTGCTGCAGGGCGGCACACTTGATGTCACCATCGGCGCCACCCTCGCCTATGCCGCAACGACCCGACGAGCGGCGTAACCGAACCGGCCGGGGTCATACCCCGGCCGTTATCCTTGAGTATTATGCTTTCAGCGTAACGCTCTAACTCTATGTGTTTTAGAACGTTTTCATGCGATTATGCTGCCTCTGCCGCGTCAACTTAATCGCATAACGCGTTAGCAGACGATTCCAAGCCGGTTGAGCATCGGCGCCTGCTGCTCAAAAAATGTGCTGAAGACCGAAACAATCTGCGCGATCGTGGCCTCATCCCCGCCCGGCGCCACGAGATTCGCCCAGGCGGCAAAATTTGTTCCATCGGGTTGCGGCAACGCCTGGCCGCTCGTCGCCTCGCTCAACCAATCATGTTGGCGCAGCACCGCGAAGGCCGCCAGCCCCGGCAGCGAGTAGCCGCCGCCGAGTGCTGGAACCGCGAGAGTCACTCGTTGCATCACATTACTGGCGTGCATTTTTTCCGCGAACATCGCCGCGTTGAGTCGCACACAGGCCGGGTCCATGATCGCCGTCGCATCGGCGATCGGCAACGCCTGACCGGTGCCGATCAGCATGGCAAGCAGTTCGGCCGGGTTATCCACCGCTGCTGCGGATGATGTCCGCCGCGCCCGTGCCAGCAGATCAGCCACCGTCGCCGGTCCGTTGGCCAAACGCTCAAACGCAGGCTGATACAAGCCCTCACTCATCGACGCGCGCCCGGTCGGCGCATCGAATTCAAGTTGCCGCCGGGCATAAGGAACCGACAGACCGAGGCTGATCGCACCGAGGGCGGCATCCCGCCGCGCCGCATCGAGCCTGACGGCACCGCGAATGAACACATCGTGGCGTAAGGGCTGGTTACCGGTCACGTCCTTCAGCAATTCCACCATCGCAGGATCTTCGAACTCGGTGGCGATGGCGCGGGCCGTGTCATCGAGGGTGAGCGATGGAAAATTTTCCAGCAACCGCGGTGAACCGACGTAGTGCAGTTTAGCGCCCGCCATCGCCGTCGCGACGTCCTGATGAAAACATGGTGCCCAGGCCGCGTTCATGAACTCATGCGCCAGGTAGGACGCCGGCTGCTCGGCACAATGTTCAATCAGTCGCCGCGCCATCGGGTCGATCGCGGCGCCCCCGGCATCCATCAGCCGGCGGATCACCGCAAAACCCCGCTCGGCCTGACGATCGGCGCGATGCGCAAGACGTATGCCGGCCTCGCGCATCAGTCGCTGCAACCCGATCATGCCCCGCCAAGCCGGCAGCACGTTGTAGCTGACATGACAATACCCGCCGGGCTTCAGCTTGTCAGCGAGCAGCCGGACAACCCCCTGGCGCACTGGTTCGCCGACCCAGGTCCAAAGGCCGTGCAGACTGGCGGCATCGAAATCGGCCAGATCAGCGCCGCTGAACCGGGTGAAATCGGCCTCGATGAAGCGGCAGTTGGTCAACCCGGCACATTCCGCGAGGTTACGCGCGACCGCGATATGTGCCGGGTTGAAATCAAGTCCGGTAACGGCCCAGCCGGGGTTCGCGGCTGCCAGCACCAGGGCGGTGAAACCCTTCCCGCAGCCGATATCAACAAAATGAAAATCCTGCGTCCGGCTCGGCACGTGTGCGGCATAACCATTCACCAACGCGGTAATCGCCATCAGCCGTGGTGATTGCTCGGCATAATAACCGGGCGCGTAGGCAATATCGGTCACGTATCCCGCACCCCAGCTCACGCGGCCCTCGGCATCGGCAACGCTTCGATCGTGCCGGCGTTGAACAGGGCCTGATCCGCCCGCGCCCGGCCTGAGAGACCTGGATTGGCAACCGGCAGCCAGCCGGTCCACGACAGCCGAGGCGCCGTCGTACCGCCCAGCCGCAGCGGTGGAATATCCTCGGGGTCCAGAATCAGGTTCACCGCAAAATCGACCTCCATCCCAACATAGGCTCGCACCAGCGAAACCAGATGATGCAGCCGGGTCCGATCAGGCAACAAGGCCTCGAACTCGACATGCGACAGCGGCCCGATACGAATCAAAAACCGTGCCTGTTGATCGAACGCCCGTGCCCCGGCCGCGCAATCGAGTCCAAGCCGGTTGAACTGGCCGGGCATCCGCCCGCGCGGCATCCGACTCTGGCTGCCGGCATCCAGACGCAACCAGCCCCCGGCGAATTCCTCGATTTCGATCGTGCGTTCCAGCCAGTCGGACAGCAGCGCCCGCAGCCGCTCCGCCGAACGGGGTCGGCTTGCGAAGAAGCCCGCATAATGCTGGATCGGATCGGCCCCTACTGCCAACCGGTCGATCAGATGGCGCGTGTTGAACCCTGCCAGCGCCAACAGGATCTGTCCCGCCGGATCGGTTGCGATCCCTGACTCCCCGGAACCGGTTCGCCGCGCGATCTCGGCAGCCAGATGCGGGTGATATTTCGTCCCCGCCTCGGCAAACCCGGCCACCAAACGCTGCGCCAGCATCGTGAAAAAATCCGCCATCGCCGGTGACCGCGCCCGACTCGCCTGTGCCACCAACTCTGTGTACCAGCGGGGCAGCGGGCTCGACACACCAACCAGCCCGATCAACCGGCTCGCCAGACGCGCGCGCTCGGCAACCGGGGCAACCGCCGGCGCCACCACATGATCGACCTCCGCCGCCGGATGCGCCAAACTATTCGGCGCACTGAAACCGATCGCCTCCCCCACGTCCCGCTGGCCTGAGGCCAACCACAGCAAGCGCACCGCCGCCCCGAACCGGAACCGGGCCGGCCTGCGGATCAGACGTGCCAGCGGCCCTTCGTTCATAACAGCGAGCGATGTCCAGCGCGTGGCGGAAATCGCATCGCGGGATCAACCCGTCCGCGCAATCGCAGCGTCGTGCGCACGAAGGAATTGATCGTCCCATGGAGGGCCAGAAACCGCTCCAGCACCGCACCGAGCAGAAACAAGCCATTTTCCTGATACGGCTTCGGATCGAATTCCAACGTCACGTCGAGCCCGCGGCAGAAACTACCCAACCGTGCGCCGGGAACCCGCGCCGTGCCGGGTTTGGCCGAAACACCGATCAACGCCTCGATCGCCGCGCGCGTCTCCGCCGTCTCGGCGCGATCATACAGTCGCAGCACGTCCCGCAGCGCCGCCGCCCCCTCGGCCCCACCAACGACCGACAAATGTCCAAGCGACAGATGCGAGATCAAGCGCCACGCTCCCCGCTCAGCCAGACGTGGCCGCAACGTCGGCCCCGGCGGTGTCAGGCACGCCACGCGCGCGACGCCGTCATGCGGGGAAATCGGCGTCAGATAGGGGTGGCCGCCGCCAAACGGCAGAGATGCCGGCAAATCCCGGTTGGTGCAGAGCGCATCGACCGACAGGACGGTATCCGCCGATGCCAGCGGGTCGAAATCGGGCGCGAACGGCGCCAGAAACATCTCGGTGCCGCCGAGCGCCACCGTCGCCGGTCGTCGGGCCTCGATGAAATATCCGCCCGGGGTCTCCCCGCCGTCGTGGCCAGCCCGATAGAATGGCTGCCATGGTCGCACTGTTCCGGCCCGATCGGTCTCGTGCACCCCGGTAAGGCCCCAGATTTCCATGCCGGTCGCGCGCCGTGCATCCGGCACCACGCGATAGTCGGTCTCGGTCTGATCAAGACGGATCGGTTCGCAATGCTGCGCGAACACATTCACCATCGGCGTACAGCCCAACGCCAGATGCTCGGCATTCACGGCCCTTTCCAACTCGATCGCCGATCGATCAAAATAGATGAAAATTTCAAGATGATTGCCGGCAAGCGCCAACGTCTTGCGATCCAATCCGTCAATATCGAGAAACATGAATTTTTCAGGAAACGCGAAATATTCGGCCAATAGCCGAAACCCGGTAAAGCCACGCGATGGCCAGGGCAGCAACGCCTCATCCTCGCCGAACCCGACCGGGATCACCGCCTCGCGCGGCAGCAGAACCGGATTGGCGTCACCAGGACCAACCGCCAGCGCCACGCCCAGCGTATGCGCCGCCAGCAACTCATAGAGATGCGGCGCGATCGCCTGACCACCGCGTAGATAAAACCGCACGCGATCAACGCCGAGGCGCGCAAAACTCATCTCCGGCGCCACGGTCCCCAGTACGATCCGCAATACCGATGCCGCGCCCGGCGCCAGGGGATTAACCGGGGCCACGAACGGCTGCCCCGCCAGCCTCACCTGCTCGATCCGGATCGGCCATAACGATACCGGATACGCGGTCTGAAACCGGCACGCCTGGCCGCGTACCCGCTCGGTCTCCACCGCAAACCCCGCCGCGAGCCGCACATGCGCCTGCAGATCCGGCTTGCTCTCGAATTGCGCGATCGCGCAGGCCGGAATCGGCGCCAGAAACCCCGGATACAACGCGCCCAGCAGCGCATCGGTCAGTTCGGGAAATTCATCATCGAGCCGCTTGTGAACCCGCGCCGAGAGAAAGGCGACGCCATCGAGCAACCGCGCCACATGCGGGTCATCGACCGCATCGGGCGAGAGACGCAACCGCCCGGCGATTTTCGGATGAGTATCGGCAAATTCGGCGGCAAGCTTGCGGATCGCCAGCAATTCACGATTAAAATAGGGCAGCAGGCCGTCAGACAAACCGCTCGCCCCTCACTTCGATCTCCGCCGATGTCGCATCAACGATGGTGTTGAAACTGATCGGCTCCGGTGCCGGCTCGGCGTGCAACAACCCGTCGATCCGGAGATGCAGCGTGGGGTCGAGCGGGTTTTCAGCCTTCAACAACACGACCGAGACCCGCGCGAACCGCGGCTCGAACTGCTTGATCGTCCGCTCCACCTCGGCCCGGAACGCTTCCCGCGCCCCCGGATCGGCCATGCCGCCCGAAGTGTAATCAGGTAATCCGTAACCTGCCACCGAGCCAGGCAATTCGGTCAGCTTCGCCGGAAGCGACCGCCAGCGGCGCTTGGCATTGAGCAAGGCCTCCAAATCCCGCCGCACCGCGCGGCGCAACACGGTCAACGCCTCACCCGGCGACAGCGGTCGATCCCGATCACGGTCGGGCGCATCATCGAACAGGCGATCCAACGGCGAAAGCTGCACCCGCGCCCCGGCATCGCGCACGCGGTCGTTGAACGGGGTTTGGCTCATTGGGCAAAGACGAGCCGACCAAGCTCCATGATCGGAACCGCCGCATCGCCGACCAGGAACTCTCTCTGCCCGATCCCCGTCACCACCCCGCCCCGATCCTGCCAGTCGGTCGCCCGGCCCAGCCGATAGGCCGCGGCCAGACCGTCATCCGACGACGCATAGGTCACCGGGATATAGACATCGCCATCCGGTCCCGCCTCAACCGCAAGACTAGCCCGCCGCCAGATCAGATCACGCGGACGGGTCGGAGGATGGAACGTGATCTCGGTCACACGCGAAATCGGCACCCAGAAGTATTTCCCGGTGGTGGTCAATATTTCCAGCACACCGGCAGTGAGATCGCTTGCATCACGGAAATCCGTGAAGGCGACGCCATCCGCCTCTCCCGCCCGCGTGGCGCGCGCCGCCTCGGCCGCTTCGGCTTCCCTCAGCGCGGCCGCGTCATCACCCGCGCGCAGCGCAACCAGCGCCGCCAGCAGCGCTCGTTCGACCACCCCCGGTTCTCCCAGAAACTCCGGCACCCGCCCGTCACGATACAATTGGCGCCGCGCCATCTCGCCACGCAGCAACTGGCGAAACTCCGCCACCACCAGCGCGGCAGCGGGATCCAACTGGCCGGCGGCATCGAGCAAAACATCCGCACGCTCGAAATTGCCCGCAAACACCAGCATCTCCACGAGCAGGACCCGTGCGGCGATATCGGTGGGTTTGGCCTTGACCATTGCCGTCGCCGCCGTCACCGCCTCGTCGAGTCGACCGGCGCGAAACGCATCACCGACTTTGAGCGGGGCATTGGACTGGTCGCTCGACATCGTTCACTCTCCCGACACGCGGTTAATTAACATAATAGTATTGAAACGCGGGAGTCCACGCAATGGCGCATGACAATTCAAACCGACAACCGAAGAGTTTGTTTACGATCGGCGTCGGACCCGCTAACATCATTTCAATTCGGGCCACACGAACAAAATACGGGTTGTGGTTGACCTTGGCCAAGACTGCACCTTACGATAATTCACCGATTTTTTGGGGATCCGGACAATGAGCGGCAGCATCCATGAAAAACTCAATCGCGTGCGCAAACCGCGCGTTCACATCACCTACGAGGTCGAAACCGAAGGTGCCCAGGTCGTTCGTGAGCTTCCCTTCGTCATGGGCGTCATGGGTGATTTTTCCGGCGATCCGACCCAGCCGCTGAAACCGCTGGCAGAGCGCAAATTCATCCAGATCGATCGCGACAATTTCAACGACGTGATGGCCCGCATGACCCCCGGGCTGAAGCTGAAGGTCGACAACAAACTCGCCGATGACGGCAGCCAGATGGCGGTCGATCTGAAATTCAACAGCATCGAGGATTTCGACCCCGAACGCGTGGTCGATCAGGTGCCCGCGCTCAAGGCCCTGCTGGAAACCCGCAACAAGCTGCGCGACCTCATGAGCAAGGCCGATCGGTCCGAGCAACTCGAATCCCTGCTCGAACAGGTCCTGCAGAACGATAGCGAGCTCAAAGCCCTGTCCGGCGAACTCGGCCTGTCCGACGGCAAGGAGGGCTGAACATGTCCGGCATCAAATCAGACGCTGCCGCCACCGCGGCCGTAACCGAGACCGAAACCACCAGCCTGCTCGATCAGGTAGTGGGCGCCACCAAGCAGACCGAGCCCGACCGCGCGCAGGATCTGGTGAAAACACTGGTGCAGGAGGCGCTCTCCGGCACCGTCACCTTCGATAAAAACCTCACCCGCACAATCGACCGCGCGATCGCCGCGATCGATCGCCGCCTTTCGACGCAACTCAACGAGATCATGCACAACCCGCGCTTTCTGCAACTCGAAGGCAGCTGGCGCGGCCTGCATCACCTGATCATGAACTCGGAAACCGGCACTTCGCTCAAAATCAAAGTGGTCAACATGACCAAGCGCGAGCTCAACCGCGACCTGACCAAGGCGGTCGAGTTCGACCAGAGCCAATTGTTCAAGAAAATCTACGAAAACGAATTCGGCACCCCTGGCGGCGAACCCTACGGCGCCCTGATCGGCGACTATGAATGGACCAGCCACCCCGACGATATCGAAAGCCTGCGCCTGATCTCCAATGTCGCCGCAGCCGCCTTCGCGCCCTTCATCTCCGCCGCCGGCGCCGGCATGTTCGGCTTTTCGGATTGGACCGAATTATCCAAACCGCGCGACCTCGCCAAAATTTTTGAAACCGCCGAATATGCCAAATGGCGCGGCTTTCGCGATACCGAGGATGCCCGCTTCGTCTCCCTCGTGATGCCCCGAACCCTCGCCCGTGTGCCGTATGGCGCAAGCACGGCGCCGGTCGAGAGTTTCAATTACGAGGAAGCCCCGTTCAATGCCGCCGGCGCCGCACAAGCGATGGGTCATCACGACTATTGCTGGATGAACGCCGCCTACATGATGGGCGAGCGCCTCACCGCCAGCTTCGCCGCGTCAGGCTTCTGCGTCGCAATCCGTGGTGCCGAAGGGGGAGGCAAGGTCGATAACCTGCCGTTCCACGTCTTCCAATCCGACGATGGCGATATGGACGCAAAATGCCCGACCGAGATCGGCATCACCGACCGCCGCGAATTCGAACTCTCCAACCTCGGGTTCCTGCCGCTCTGCCACTATAAAAATACCGATTACGCGGTGTTCTTCGGTGCCCAGTCGGCCCAGAAAGCCAAAAAATACGACCGGCCGGAAGCCACCGCCAACGCCGCCATCTCAGCGCGGCTGCCCTATATCATGGCATCGAGCCGTTTTGCCCATTTCCTCAAAGTCATGGCCCGTGACAAAATCGGCTCCTTCATGGAAGCCAAGGATTGTGAAACCTGGCTGAACCGCTGGATCGCCAATTATGTCAACGGCAATCCCGACGCCGGGCAAGATATGAAGGCCAAATATCCACTGCGCGAGGCCAAGGTCGAGGTCAAGGAAATTCCCGGCAAACCCGGCTCCTATAATGCCATCGCCTATCTGCGCCCCTGGCTGCAAATGGAAGAACTGACCACCTCGATGCGCATGGTCGCCAGTATTCCGAAAAAGAGCTGATCCCATCGGCCACCATGCTGCGTGACAATGTCCTGGCCGGTCGCTACTTCGGCGACCGGCATCAGGTCGAAGCCGGCGACCTCGCCCGCTTCCTCACGGCCTCTGCCGCCATCGCCCTCACCCTCTGGTTCGGCGGCGATACCGTCGGCATCCTGCGCGACAAACGGCGTCTGATGGCAATGATCGACCACGACATCGCCATGATCGACACCATGCTCGCCGCCGCGACCGATGCGATTTTGCACCATCCGCGCGTTGTCCGGCTCGAAGGCGCCTGGCGCGGATTATTCTGGCTCGCCGGCCGCATCGAAACCGGCGGCCCGGTCAAGCTGCGCATCCTCCAGGCCGCCTGGCCCGAAATCTGCCGCGATCTCGAACGCGCATCCGAATTCGACCAGAGCCAGTTGTTCCGCCGCATCTACGAGGACGAATTCGGCAGCCCCGGCGGCGAACCCTTCGGGCTTCTGGTGATGGATTACGACATTCGTCACCGCCCCGGCCCCGGCGCGCCAACCGATGACGTCTCCGCCATCGCCGGTCTCTCGGCGATCGCCGCCGCCGCATTTTCACCGATGATCTTCGGTGCCGCCGCCGCGTTATTCGGTGTCGATCGCATGGAGGAGCTTGCCGGCGTCGCCAATCCGGCCGCGGTGTTCTCGGGGCCGGAACACCAGCGCTTCCGCAACCTCGGTAATCGTGACGACATGCGCTTCATCGGCCTCGCCCTGCCCCGCCTGCGCGCCCGCCCGGGCTGGGACGAACAGCCGGAGGCGAATCGCGGCTTCCGCTATCGCGAAACCATCGCCACCGATGACGATATCGTCTGGTTCGCCGCCGGCTACGCCATCGCCGCCAATGTCGCCCGCGCCATGGCGACCTACGATTGGCCAGCCGATATGCGCGGCTACATCCAGGATTGGCCGGGTAGCGGCCTGATCACCATCGGCACCGCCCCCCGGTTCTCGACCGATTCCGCCGAAGGCCAGGACCGCTTCGAATCCGAAATCGCCCTCACCGACGGTCAGGAACGCGCCCTGGTCGATGCCGGGCTGATGGCGCTGTCATCGCTCGGATTCGGCGGCCAAACGGTTCTGGGCGCCGCCCGCAGCATGCAGACGCCGCGCCGCCACACCGGACCGCGTGGTGAAGCGGCCGACGCCAACGCCCGGCTATCGGCGCAGTTCAACACCATGATCTGCGTTGCGCGCTTCGCCCATTTCATCAAGGTGATGGGGCGCGACATGACCGGCGCCTTCCGCACCGCCAGCGAAATCGAGCGTGAACTGACCACCTGGCTGCGCCGCTACGCCAACGCCAACAAGGATGCCGGTCCCGAAATGCGCGCCCGTTTCCCGCTGCTCGATGCCCGCGTCGAAGTGCGCGAACTCGCCGCGAAGCCAGGTTCGTTTGGCTGCACCATGCACCTGCAACCGCATTATCAGCTCGACGACATCAGCGCCTCCTTCCGTTTGATTACCGAGCTGTCGGCGCCGGGAACCTCATGATCCCCCGCTCGGGATCATCTTGTGATTGCCCACCCCCGGTCGCTCCATGGTAGATTTCGGGCATGAAAACACAATCGATCGGCGTTGCATTATCAGGATCTGGTCTGCTGCTGGGGGCGCATATCGGCGCCCTGCAGGCGGTGAGCCAAGCGGGATTGACCGTTACCGAGATCGCCGGCACCAGCGGTGGCGCGATCATCGCGGCGGCGTATGCCGCCGGATTATCGCTCGCCGCACTGGAGCAACTCTATCTCGAAGCGGATTTCAAAACCCTGCTGCCGCTGAACTGGTACGCCGTCGCCGCGGTGCGGCTGCTGCTGACCAAGGGGCTGATCAGCCCCGCACCCTTCGAAACCTGGCTGCATACCAATCTGGGTGACATCACGCTCGGTCAGACCAAACTGCCCTGCACCATCGTCGCGTCCAATCTGACCACCGAAGCCGCGGAAATCTGGACGAGTGCGACCACGCCGACCATGCCGCTCTGGCAGGCGGCGCAGGCCTCATCGGCCTTTCCGCTGGTGTTTCCGCCGGTCCGGCTGGGTAACGCCTGGCTGCAGGATGGTGGCCTGTTCAATGATATTCCGATCGATCTGCTCACCCAACCCTCGCGCCTCGGCGTGGTGGTCGGCGGCAAACCAACGCCGATGGTCGGCGCGCCGAGCGTGATCGGCTTGCTGATGCGTGACATCGAAACGCTGTTTCTCGCCAATTCCGCCCATGTGGTCGATGCTGTGGCAAAACCCGGCACGGCTTTGGCCTATGTCGAGGGCATCGATGTGCCGATCTTCGATACCTCGATCACCGTCGCGATTCGCCGGAAGCTGATCGCCGCGGGGTTTCAGGCCGCCGGCGCCGCGCTCAAGACGCTGAACGGACCGCTTGCATAAACCGCGCGCGCTCAGCCGGGGTATCCAGCGGAAAGCGCTCCCAGGCCGCACTACGCCGCAGATCACCGAACAGCCCCGCCGGATCTTCATGAAAATGGAGGAAGGCCCGGGATTTCCGATAGAATACGCCCGGCTTGCGCTCGACCAGTACTGCGATCACGCGCAACTCTCCGAGCAGATCGGCCAGTTGGTTCAGCGTGGCGGGCGATGCGTGTTTCACCCGGCACGATTAGCATGAGCCCTCAGTAGTTGAACTGATATTTCAGCCCGATGCTCTGGCTATTATCCGTCCCGGCGCCGGTGCCGATTTTGGTGTCGAGCTTCAGCCCCTTGTACAAATTGATCTCGACTTTGGCGCTCGACCCCTGCCCGCTCGCGGATTGGCTGGCACCGACATACACACCAGGCGCAACATAGCGCCCGGCGTTGACACTCGGCGCGCCGCTGCCGTTGGAGCCACCGCCCAGCGAAAGCTCATCGAGTCCCAGCGCCTTGCGCACGCTGCCGAGCGGCCCATCTGCGCCGCCGCCACCAACGCCCGCCAGCTGCGCCAAAGAGGCGGCGAGCGATACCGCCTGGAACGCCGACAGGCTCTGCGTTCCGGTACCATAGAGCAAATGCGCCAGCACCTCGTCGGACGGCAGGGTCGGGTTGCTCGACAGGGTAATTTTCGGCGCCGTCGGCGTACCAGTTACCGCCAGGGTCGAAACCGTACCATCCGACGAGCTGTTGCTCGCCTGCAAATCGATCGTCGGCATCAACCCGTTGCCGTTGAAATCGATCGTGCCTTTGGTAAATTTCAAATTCTTGCCGCCGAGCGTGAAATAGCCCCGGATCAACGACAGCCCACCGGAGGGAATCGGATGCGCGGCGGTGCCGGCGAAATGGAGCGAACCACCAAGATTGGCGAAAATGCCATCCCCGCGAATGAATACCTGATTTTTTGCAACCACGTTCAGATCGAGCCCGATCGGCGGCGGTGGCGGCGGCGGTGGTGGCACTGCAACGCCGGGGCGGATGATGTGCAGCTTGACAACCGATGGCGGCAAACCCTTGGGGATCTGGATATTGGCACGATCGATATCGATCGTGCCGCCGATCGTCATGGATTGTCTCACCGCGCCGGTGATCGAAACCGTGCCGCCGAGCGATTCAGTGATGATGTCGCTCGAAATCGGGCCGGCATTGTTGAACGCCATGCGCAGATCAACCGGCATCGCCGCCCGCAACCCGATCGTGCCGCGCCCGCTGATGGTGCCGTGGCCAGCCCGCGCGGAAAGATGATCGAGCGTGATGGTCTGGCCGGCCGCGGTGACCAACCCGTCGATTTTGGTCAGATCAAGGCCGGAGGTGACGTTTTCGACGCTACCGTCCGCGAGGCTGATCCTGCCGCTGGCGCGGGGCGTCGCGAGGGTGCCGCCAACACGCAGATCCGGCGTGATCATGCCGGTGACGCGGGTACCTTGCGCCTCGGTGATCGGGTCGATCAGCCGCAAATCGGTATGACCGGTGATGGCGAGGTCGATCGCGCCGGTTCGGTCAAACGGCACCGTGCCGTCAAGGGTGAGATCCGCGCGGTCACCGAGGGTGAGGCGCACCCGGCCGCGCGCGGAGCGGCCGAGCAATGTTTCGTGCGCCGCAAGATCGGCCGCCGGCAGCGCGGCGGCGGTGCCGTTGAGCAGGCGCATGCCGCGCGCGGTGAGATCGATCGTGCCGCGTGGCGTCTTCGGCGTGCCGGAGAGCTTGGCCTGCGCATCGAGAATGCCACGCGCGGACAGTTTCGGGTCAATGGCATGAACCAGCGCGGCGGACAGGTTGGAAAGGCGCGCGGTGAGCGCCATCGGGCCGGTCATCGACAGCGGCGCCGTACCATCGAGCGTAAGTCGGGCAGTGCCGAGCGTGGCGGCGATGGTGCCGCGCATGGCGTGGCCGAGCAGGGTTTCATTGGCGGTGAAATTGGCGGCGGGCAGACCGGCGCCGGGTCCGGTGACGACGCCGAGATCACGCCCGGTCAGTTCGACAGTACCGGTCGGTGCAACCAAACTGCCGGTGAGATGGGCATGCGCGTCGATCACGCCATGGGCCGCGAGTTTGGGATCGGCGGCGCGAGCGAGCGATGCCGGGAGATTCCGGATCGTGGCCACAAGGTCGAGCGCCGGGCGGAGTCTGCCGTTGGCGGTGATCCGGGCAGTGCCGCCCAGCCCGCCGAGGCCGAGTGCGAGGTGCTGCACCTCCAGCCCAGGTTTGGCGATGATGGTGGCTGGACCCAACAAATTGGCGGTGACCCCGCGCGCGGCGGCGGTGAGCCGCGCCAGATGGAGGATGCGATCCGTGCCATCGACAACACCGCCGAGTGCGAGAGAGGCGGGCTTACCGGCAAGGTCGGTGAACTGCCCCTTTGCCGCCACGGCAAGCGCCGCTTCGGTGCCCGTCGCCGTGATCGTGAAACCGCCGGCCACCTGCGGGGCGCGCAGACCACTGATGGTGGCGCGCGCATCGATCACGGGCGTGGTTTCAATAGGATCGAGACTCGCATCGATGAGCGCCCGGGTCAGACTGATCGAGCGACCTTCCGCGATATTGGCCGCCGTGAGTTTGATCGTGGCGGGCTGGCCAGACGCGTGGGCGAAATCGGCATCGATCGAACCCGCGAGCGCAATATTCAGCAATGCGCCGAAATCCGCCAGTTTGGTGATCGCGATATGCAGATGCCCATCGGGCCATTTCGCGCCGGGGGCGCGGGTCACGGTGCCGTGGCCGCTGAGGGATTTCCAGGTCAACTCATGCAGAGCGACATCGATGGCGCCCGCCGCGCTAAGCGCGAAATCGGCGTTTAGGGCAAGCGGCGCGTGGTCGAGCGAGCCGCTGCCGGTGATGCTGCCCCTGGGTGCTTTGGGCAGACCGGTCATCGCGATCGCGACCTTGAACGGACCGGAGGGGATCGATGTCGTGGTGACAACACCGCTGATGATCGTGCGGAGCGCGAGATCGGTGCGCGGGCCTCTGAGATCAACATGTTCGGTGACATGGCCGGTGAGTTGCGGGTCGATCAGCGCGATATCCGGCTGCGTGAGATCACCGTGCAGGGCGATGGTCTCGGCATCGGCCACGCCCGCGAGCCGCGCGGTGATCGCGGCGGCATGGATCGTAAGATTATGGATGGTCGTGGTGCCGTCATCGAGCGTGATGTCCCCCGCGATACTCGCGCGCCTGCCGACCAGCGTGGGGATGGGTTTCGCGCCGCGGGTGATCTCGAGCGCGTCGTTCAAATGAATATTGGTGGCGCTGCCCGACTTTTTTGCGACCAGATGCAGGATGTTACGACCGCCGAGCTGGCGATGGCCGATCGCGGCATAGGGCGTGATATCCGGGATCGTGAGCGTGACATCGGCACCCGGAGCACGGCGGGAGAGATCGACCATGCCGCCGGCATGGGCATGCAGCGCGCCGAGCGCGGCCGCGAGTCGCAGCGCCGCGTCATGCCGCGGGCCATCGAGATCGAGAGTGACATCGAGCGGTCCGGCGAGAGCTTTGTCGGCGGCGATGCCGGAGAGCGTTTCGATCAAGCCACCCGCCGGCTCATGCAGGGCGATTTTGGCGGCGACGCGACGAGGATCAACGGTGGCATCGATCGTATAATGCCCCGGCTGGTCGAGCGAGATGGCGCGGAGTGCCACGGCCACATGCGTGAACGAGGTCGCGACGGCATGGCCGGCAAGGCTGAGCGCGATCGGGTGCCCGATCACGTCCTTGCCGATCACAATGCGCGCGATCTCCAAATGATCAATGATCGCCGAGCGGATCGGCAGGCTGAAGGACGATTTGGTCTTGGGTTTTTTTGCCGAAGTCCCCGGAAGCCGCGCCAGATCGATCCGCCGTGCCGTCAATTCCCGCACATCGACGGCGCGGCGCAGCAGGGCGAAGGGCGACCAGCGGAGAACCACGCCATCGATGGTGAGATAGCTCCCCTTGGCATCGGCGATGCGAATGCTGCGGGCCGCAATATATTTGGGGAAATGCCCGGCAAGACCAGCGATTTTGACCTCGCCGCCCGTCATTCTGTCGATTTCCCGCACCGCGAACGACCGCCCGGCCCCGGTGTTCAGCGCGATGTCGAGCGCCACCACCGCGATGAGCGGCAGCACGACCACTATCACCCCAACGATGCCGATGATTTTCAGGGTGCGGCGCATCAGAACGCCTGCCCCAGGCCGATATACACCGCGACCGACGCGCCACCGGGCGGGCGGTTGACCGGCACGCCGATATCGACGCGGATCGGGCCGATGCCGGTGTAATAAAGAAACCCGAGCCCGACGCCGACGCGCAGCGTACCGGTGAACGGCGTGCCGGTGGCGGACACCTGCCCGGCATCGATGAACGGCGCGATGCCGAAATGCTGCCCGATGCGCTGGCGGAATTCGGTCTCGATCGCATCGAGCGCAATGCCACCTTCAGGAATCCCGTCAGGAAACAACGGCCCCACCGTCTGATAGGTGAACCCGCGCACCGTACCGGTACCCCCGGCGTAGAAGCGCTGATCGGGCGGGATCTGAAATTGCGTCGCGCCAAAAATCCGCCCGATCAGGCCGCGCAACGCCAGCACCCCCCGGCCGGGTGCCTCGAGATTGATGTAGGTGTCGCCAATCGCCTCGGCGATCACGAACGGATGCGAACCGGCGCCGAGCGAAAGCGTCGGCGTGATATGCAGTGAGAGCTTGACCCCCTTGGTCGGGTTGAGCAGCGAATTGGCGGTATCATAACGCAATATCAACGGGATCTGGCCCAGCCGATAGGTCCGGCTGACCCCCTCCTGATCGACCTTCTCGAACACGAATCCCGCGCCATAGTCGGCCGACAGATGATCGGATAAAATCCGTGTCACTTCGGCGCTGCCAAGTTCGGCGGTGCGGCTATAGGCGGGCAGAAACTCCTTCAACGCCTCGACCGTCGCGGCAATCGATTGGGTCCGGCTGATGAAATCCGGCACCCGATAGACCGCCTTGGCGTTGTAGCCTGGTTCGATAACGTAATTATGCTTGCCAAACGTCGCGGTCTGGGTCGTGCCGGTGCTGCCGATGCCGGTGGCGCCGAGCGAAATCGTCAGATTCTGTGCCTCGCCGAACAAATCGCGATCCATCCAGGATATATCGCCATCAACGCCGAGGTCGGTCGAATAGGCCGCACCGATGCTGACAGCGTGACGCTTCTGTTCATGGACCAGAAACGTCACCGGCACCTGTCCGGGCGGGTTCGGCGCGGCGGCGATATGGCTCGTCACCGAGGAAAACACGCCGAGTCCAAGCAGGCTGTCACGCGCCTGATTCAGAACCGTTTCACTATAGGGCTGACCGGGGCGGAGTTTGACATGGCGGGACATGAACGCGCCATTCATATGCCGCATGCCGGTGAACGTGATGCGGCCGATCACCACGCGCTCACCCATGGTAACGGGGTATTTGATCGCAAGCGTGTGACGCCTTGTATCAGCAATGGCGATCGGCTCGGCGACCCGGGCAAACGCATAGCCGCTGTTACGGAGCCTGGTTTCGAGCTTGGCGGCGGCATCGATCACCGGCGCGGCCCGTGCCGGATCGCCCGGCTTGAGACCAAGCGCGGTCGCGGCGTCCGGATCGGTCAGGCCGGGCGTGTCGATTCTGCTGATGCGATAAAGCGGCCCAGGATCGATCGACACAACGATCAGGGCCGGCGGTGCGGCGGGCGCGCGCCGCAACAGGCGCGGCAGCGCCGGATCATCGAGCGCGTGACCATCGATGGTGATCCGGTCGGTGCCGGAATCATACCCCTGGCTCTCCAGCACGGTGACGAATTTCTTCTGGTCGGCCGCGGCGCGCCCGATCAGCGCAAACGGACCGATTTTCAGTTTATTGCGCAGATTTTCAAGGCTGGATGCCGCCTTGATCGCCGCGTCGAGCGCCGTGTCGCCGCTGGGCCTGAAACTCACCCGATAGGGCTGCGGATCGGCGGCACGGGCGGGCGGCATCGGCCAGAGGGCCAGGAGCGCGGTGGCGCCGATCATGCCGAAATACCGACCCCGCAGAAACAGCCTGCGCCGCGCTTCTCTCCTCATGCGGCGGGAAATGGGGTAGCGATCCCGATCCGCATACGCCGAAGCCGCAACAACCCGCTCACGATGTCGTGATCTTCAGGCTTTACCGTGTTTATTCGCCCCCTTGGCAGGGTCGGCGGTGAAGCCGAGTGTCGCGAAACCCGCTTTCATATGCGGCGGCAATTCCGCCTCCACGCTCAGCGTGCCGCCGCGCGGATGCGGCAGCACCAGCCGGCGGGCGTGCAAATGCAACTGTCGCGCAAACCCCTCGGCAAAAGCCCGATCCTCACCATACGGCGCATCACCGAGGATCGGATTACCGATCGCGGCGCAATGCGCGCGCAGCTGATGGGTGCGCCCGGTGAGCGGCTGGAGTTCGAGCCAGGAGAATTTGCGCCCGGCATTGTCGATCGTGCGATATTCGGTCACCGCCTTCACCGCCCCCTCGGCATCGCGCCCGACCGGCTTGGTCCGCGCGCCCTGCGAGCCACCGATCCGCGCGAGCGGCAGGTCGATCTGCCCTTCCAGCGGCACGGGCAGCCCGACCACGATGGCCCAATAGGTCTTTTCCATGTCCCGCCCCCGGAAGGCGGCGGCGAGCTTGCCGGCAGCGAAGGCGTTGCGCGCGAGGATCAGCACGCCCGACGTGTCACGATCCAGCCGATGCACCAGGCGCGGCCGGTCTTCCGCGCCGAAGCGCAACGCATCGAGCATGCCATCCAGATGCCGCGCGATACCCTTGCCGCCCTGGGTCGCAAGCCCGGCCGGCTTGTCGATCACCAGCACGTCTTCATCCCGGTATAGCACGCGGGCGAGCAATTCCTTGGTGTCGTACTCATCCATCGCGACGATCTGGCGCTGCTTGGGCGCGGTGGCGGGGTCGGGCAGCGGCGGGATGCGCACGGACTGGCCTTCGGCCACATGCACCGAGGCTTCGACCCGCTTGCCATCGAGGCGGATCTGCCCGGTGCGGCACAGTTTCTGGATCGCCCCCTGGGTCAGATGCGGGTGATGGCGGCGGAGAAACCGGTCGAGCCGCATATCGGCCTGATCGGGTTCGACGGTGATGGTTTGAACGCTCATGCGCGCTCGTCGCGAAAAAAATCAATAATCATGCGCGCTCTTCGCGCAACTTGGCCCAATGGTCCAGCCGGCGCTTGATTTCATGCTCGTGGCCACGGCCATCGGGGCGGTAGAATTTCTCGCGCGCAATCCCGTCGGGAAAGTAGTTCTGGCCGGAAAACGCGTCCTGCGCTTCATGATCATACGCATACCCCGCGCCATAGCCGAGGTCCTTCATCAACCGCGTCGGCGCGTTCAGAATATGCGCCGGCGGCGGCAGGCTGCCGGTCGCCTGCGCCGCGCGCTTCGCCGCCCCGAACGCCCGATACCCCGCATTCGATTTCGGCGCGGTCGCCAGATAAAGCACCAGCTGCGCGATCGCGAGATCGCCCTCCGGACTGCCGAGCCGCTCATACGCCTCCCAAGCCGCGATCGACTGGGTCAGCGCCGCCGGATCGGCCAGCCCGATATCCTCCACCGCGAACCGCGTCAGCCGCCGGGCGATATACCGCGCATCCTCTCCCCCCACCAGCATCCGCGCCAGCCAGTACAGCGCCGCATCCGGGTCCGACCCGCGCATCGATTTATGCAGGGCCGAAATGAGATTGTAATGCTCTTCGCGGTCCCGATCGTATAACGCCGCCCGCCGCGCGACCAGATCGGTCAGCGCCGCCGCATCGAGCGGCCCGGTCACCCGCGCCGCGAACACCTGCTCGGCCATGTTCAGAATCGCCCGGCCATCGCCATCCGCCATCGCCCGCAGCGCCGCCCGCGCAGGCAGGGTCAACGGCAGCGCCGCCCCGGCCGCAGCCTCGGCCCGCGCCAGCAGCAGCTCCAGCGCCGCGTCATCCAGCCGCTTGAGTACCAGCACCTGGCAGCGCGACAGCAACGCCCCGTTCAGCTCGAACGACGGATTCTCCGTCGTCGCCCCCACCAAAGTGATCGTCCCGTCCTCCACCACCGGCAGAAACCCGTCCTGCTGTGCGCGGTTGAAGCGATGGATCTCATCAACGAACAACAACGTCCGGTCCCCGGTGCGGCGGCGGCGGGCGGCTTCCTCGAACACCCGCTTCAGATCGGCCACACCCGAAAACACCGCCGAAATCTGCACGAAAACCAACCCGGCCCGATCCGCCAGCAACCGCGCGATCGTGGTCTTGCCCACCCCCGGCGGTCCCCACAGAACCAGCGACGCGAGCGAGCCCCGCTCAAGCATCCGCGTCAAACTCCCCGCTGGCCCCACCAGATGATCCTGCCCGACCACCGCGGCCAATTCATGCGGCCGCAACGCCTCGGCCATCGGCGTGGCGCCGCGCCGCGCCGCCGGGGCTGGCGCGGCGCCGAACAGATCATCATCGGGCAGCAATTGACGAGGCATGACCCGTTATAGGTCAATTACGCCGATAGAGCACCTTCAACGCGACGAACCAGTCATACCGTGGATCGACGATGCTGCCATCGCGATGTTGCAGCGTATTACGCGCGGTGGTCGGCACATGCGTCAGCGCCACCGTATCATCGACATTGCCGCCGATCACCGACAGCATCGATGGGATCTGTTTGACGACGATGGCGCAATGCGCGGGAAAGAAACCATGGCTGGGCAGAGCGGCATAGGTCATGCTGCCGGCGCTATCGCGGCCCGCACAGATCACATCACCGGGTACCGGCGCATAGGTTGCGGGATTCTCCGCAAGCAGCAGCGGATCGGCAATCTTCCCATGTGCCGCAAGCCAGGCATAATCGATGTAGTCGGCATGATCGGGCGAATAGGGAAAATCCGGCCCCGCCCCGGCCATGCGCATCACATAGGAAATGAACGCCGCCGACCACGCGAAATGCCCGTCATCCTGCGGCGGAAATTTCCACCCCGCCGCATTATGCTTGCCGGTCCAGCGATCGTAATAATGCCCCGCATTCATCCCGATCCACCAGTAAAGCCCAACCTCCTGCCAATCCCCGTCATCGCGCTCCTGCTTCGCCTGCGCATCGACCGGATGATAAGCCGAAGGCGGCGTATCGATAATGCGGCTGCCCCAGTAACGCCATTCGCCCAACGCGATATTGATCGCCGCATTCCGCGAAAACGCCTCGTAAGGCTGATTGGCAAACGGCGGCGCATGCGCATCGGGCCGCACCGCGCACCCCGACAGCGCCACGAGCAGGCTGCCGACCCTCAAAAATTTCCTGGTTCTTTTTTTCAAAAAAAAACGACTTACGCGGCCTCCTGCTTGCGGCATTCCGGAAACATCGCCGCCAGCGACGCCGCATCCGCCGCGCACACGCCCCGCTCGGTGATCAACCCGGAAACCAGCCGCGCCGGCGTGACATCGAACGCCGGGTTAGCCGCCGCACTATCCTTGGGCACGATCCTGATCGTCGCGATCGTGCCGTCGAGCGCCCGCCCGGTCATGGTGGTCACCTCGGTCGCCGCGCGTTCCTCGATCGGAATCTCGGCGAGCCCATCGGCAATCGACCAGTCGATCGTGGAGGACGGCAGCGCCACATAGAACGGAATACCATTGTCGCGCGCGGCGAGCGCCTTGAGATAGGTGCCAATCTTGTTGCACACATCTCCGGTTCGTGTGACCCGATCGGTACCGACGATCACCATGTCGATCTCGCCGCGCTGCATCAGGTGCCCGCCGGCGTTATCGACGATCACCGTATGCCTGACCCCGTGCTTGCCGAGTTCCCACGCGGTGAGCGACGCCCCCTGATTGCGCGGCCTGGTTTCATCGACGAACACATGCACATCAATCCCCTCGTCATACGCGCGGTAGATCGGCGCAAGCGCCGTGCCCCAATCCACCGTCGCGATCCAGCCGGCATTGCAATGCGTCAGAATATTGACCCGCCGCCCCGCGACCGCCCGCGCCCGGATCAAACCAAGCCCATGCTCACCGATTGCCCGATTGGTCGCGACATCCTCATCGCAGATCGCCGCCGCTTCGGCATAGGCAATCTCAGCGCGCTCGGCTTTCGGATGGTCCTGCAACACGCCCTGCATGCGCACGAGCGCCCAGCGCAGATTGATCGCCGTGGGGCGGGTCGCGGCAAGGGTGGTGATCGCATGTTGCAAGGCGGCGTCTGACGAATCCGCGCGCATCGCGATCGCGACGCCATAGGCCGCAGTAGCGCCGATCAGCGGCGCGCCGCGCACCAGCATCGCGCTGATCGCGTGCGCAACCTCATCGAGCGAGGCAAGACGCGGCATTTCGAGCGCCCAGGGCAATTTGGTCTGATCGATGATGCGGAGCGACCACTGGTCGGTCTCGTCGAGCCAGAGCGAGCGAAAAGCCGTACCATCGATTTTCATGATGCTGATCCGCGTAAAAAATGATCCACGCTACATACGCCGATGCAACGCGCAGACCAAGGTGAAGATCCGCCGCGCGGTATCGAAATCAAGCAGGATTTTCCCCTCGAGCCGCGCCATCACAAGGTCGGCCCCCTCGTTGTGCAGGCCGCGCCGCCCCATGTCGATCGCCTGGATGCGCGCCTCGCGCCCTTCGGCAACAGCGGCGGCGTAGCTGTCGAGCAGCATCTGGTAGTCGCGGATCATCGAACGAAACGGCCCCGGTGCGAGCACAAGAATCTGCAATGTCTCATCCGCTTCACTGCGGATGTCGAACACCAGCCGACCATCCTGGACCGACAGGTGCAGGATGGTCTGGCGGCCGGGGTCGCTCGCGAGGGCAAAATTGTTATCGGCCGCCAGATCAACGATCGCCTGGTTGCGGTCAGCCTCCTGCATCGGGGTGAGACCGTTCGCGTCGTCATCCAGCACCACACGGATCAATTTGCCGCCGGTTGGCGTGCCGCCTTCAGCCATTGCCGATCGGCGCTGACGTGCGAACCACCGGAAGCGGCCTCAGCATGTTGTTCTTGAGCATCACCGCGAGCGTGGCTCCCTTGATCGGCCGCAGCATGCCGAGCAGAACGACGATACTGAGCGGCACGAAAATGATCATCGAGGTGACCCAGCTCATGCCGCCATCGAAATCCGCGAGAACCATCGCCACGATGATGAGATGCAGCGCGATCAGCAGCGTGATGTAGGGCGGCGCATCGTCGCATGGCACGCGACCGAGCGGGGCGGCGCAATGCGGGCAGGTCGGCTGCACCGTCAAATAGCCAATGAAGGCCGGCGCCTCGCCGCAGGACGGGCAGCGCATCGCGAACCCGCGCCGCAACGCCGTCGACCATCCCGGCATGACAACGAGTTGTTTGCGCATTGGGCGCGCAGGAGGCCAATTGTTTGACGCGGGATCGGACACGGTGACGATTCTTTCACGAGAGATGACGAAACTGCGATCCATGTTCGGCCCGATCGCGCCCCGTTGCAAGTGCGAAGACGGCAGCACAGACCATCCTCTCGCCCGGTGACAAAATCGCGCGTCATCCTGCTTAAGAATTGTAAAAGAACAGACTAACACTTGTAGTTTTACAATGACCGTTCGATGTTGCGGCTCTAACAGACCCCACTCAAGCACGTGTCTGCACTGTCACGCACAACACGCCATCAAAAAAAATCATACGAATAGTCTGCAAACATGCTGCTTTTTGTTGACATCGCATCGAGAGACAGTGAATAGCGATTCTAGCGTGCGTCTCGCGATTCGCGTCGCAACCATGTCAAGCGCAGATTGGTCAGAACGAGTATCGCACGTGAAAGGGAAGGATCGATCGTGCCGGCAAATGAAGCCATGACCATCAATGATTGCAAACTCATGCCGCCGGCATGATCCCGATCATCGAAACCATGGGATCGCGCAGCAACGCTCCGTTCTGCACGATTGTTATTGGCGTCGCATTCATCAGCCATTGGGGCCGAGCGCCCATACCTCCCATAACCCCGAGCGAAGGAGTATTCTCGTGACCACAGACCGCGAACCACGCGCACAGGCTCTGGCCATGCGCACCAATCGTAAAACCGCAAAACCCAAAACAAAGACGACGAAGGCAGCGCCAGCGAATTCATCCGGCAAAACGATCGCCGCGAAAATCACGACACCAAAAGCGATTGTAAAAAAATCGGCGGCCACGACACCGAAACCCGCCGCCGCGAAATCGCCCGCCAAACCCACGGCCAAAGCCGCGCCCTCGAAACCGGCGGCCAAACCCGCCGCCCCATCGGCCAAGGCATCAGTACCCAAGGCCGCGCCGGCGAGCAAAGCCGTCACAAGCCGGACATCGGCGGCCAAAACACCCGCGGCGAAAGCGCCCGCGTCCAAACCATCCTCAGCCAAAACAACCTCAACTAAAACCGCCGCGCCCAAAGCGTCAGCGGCCAAGCCCTCGGCCGCCGCGAAACCAATGGCGAAACCCGCGGTAAAAAAAGCCGCAGCCAAACCCGCCGCTCCAACCCAGGCGCCAAAACCTGCCGCCAAACGAACCGCGCCGACAACGCGCAAAACGGTCAACGGCAAAGCCACCAGCACTGCGCGCAAAACCCCGTCCCCACGCGTAGCCGCCGTCGCGGCCAAACCGATCGCCCCGAAACCAACCGCGAAAAAACCATCCGCCCCGGCAAAAGCCGCAACCACGCGTCCGCGCAAATCGACCAAACCGACCGCGGCATCCCCCGAGAACACGTCCAGCCCGACCGACACGTCCGACTGATCGAACCCGGCCGCGCCACGCGAACGCCGGCCCGAGCGCGATGAAGTCAAGCTTCATCGCGCTCTTGGCCTGTTCCACCCCGCCGGCGCGGCCGCGCGCCAAACCAACATCGGCCGCGCGC
>NZ_JBMFGY010000008.1:45493-61393 GCF_049977125.1 Acidiphilium sp.
CCAACATCGGCCGCGCGCATCTCCGATCGCGCGTTACGGATTGGGATCGCGTGGTGCCGCGTCACTCGACACGCGCTGCCCGGACGGGCACGCCGAGGGCGGCACGCTCAGCGCGGTCAGATCGCCGTGCAGCACGAAATTACCGAAATCAAGCCGCACATCGCGCGAGACGCCATCGGTATAATACCGCATCTGGGTGCGAAAATCAGGTTGCGTATCATGCGCGCTCCGACGGAAAAACCCGATATCCACCAGGGTGGAGGGCAACACCGTCAACGGCGCGAATTTACTGTGCCGCGGGCCACGATGCCCGAGGATCGCCACGAACGTATGCTCCGCGCCATGGCTTGATGTGCCATCGAACAACGGCGGGTCGATATAGGGTTTGCCGGCGGCGGCGGCCTGCAGGATCATTTTGGTATGCGCCATCGGAAACAGCGTGCCCGGCGGCAGTTTCACAATCTTGCCCTTCGGCACGATATAGGTCACCTCACCGCCCTGCGGACCGGTGGTCGCGGTGCCTTGATCCTCGATCGTGGTCTTGCCATCCTCGGTCTGGCGCAGCACGAAACTCAGCCGATGCCCATCCTTGCTTTCCCAGGTGTCGTAATTACTGACCGTGCGGCTCAGGCTGCCGTCCTGATTGCGGATCAGAAGGGTCATCCGTTGACTGACGGTATAGGCCTTGCAGGTATCGAGCACGTCGAACTGCAACCGCCCGGTGGCGCCGGTAACGGCGTGACCCCGGACTTTCGACAGCGCCAGCGTATACGTCGCCGCCTGCCCGGTCAGCCGGATCGGCGCCGCGGCCAGCGCGGCCGATGCCATGAAACACGCGCATCCCGCCAGCAAAATTGTCCTCATCGCCCCCGCCCCCGGTTCTTGCCGCGCCGCTTCTCCGGATCATACCCGCCCCCACCCGGCCCGAGCGGTTCGGGCGTGCGATCGCGCGGCCGGCGCGTGGCACTCGGCAGCGGCGGCGGTGTCAGGCCAAGATCGAGCGCTTCGAGGCGCTTGATTTCATCGCGCAGCCGCGCCGCCTCCTCGAATTCCAGATTCGCCGCCGCGTTGCGCATCCGTTTCTCCAGTTCCGCCATGGTGGATTTCAGATCCTTGCCAACGAATTCGCTGGTCAGACTATCCTTGATCGGCGCGACCGTCACGTAATCCTGCTCATAGACCGAATGCAGGATCTCGCCGATCTGCTTTTTCACGCTCTGCGGCGTGATGCCGTGCGCCGCGTTCCACGCCGTCTGCTTGACCCGCCGCCGCTCGGTCTCGCCGATCGCATAGGTCAGGCTGCGCGTCATGGTGTCGGCATAGAGAATCACCCGCCCATCGACATTGCGCGCCGCCCGCCCGATCGTCTGCACCAGCGAGGTCGCCGAACGCAGAAAACCCTCCTTGTCGGCGTCCAGAATCGCAACCAGCATGCATTCCGGAATATCGAGCCCCTCGCGCAGCAGATTGATCCCCACCAGCACGTCATACACACCCAGCCGCAGGTCGCGAATAATCTCGATCCGCTCCAGCGTATCGATATCCGAATGCAGATAGCGCACTTTCACGCCCTGCTCGGTCAGATATTCGGTCAGATCCTCCGACATGCGCTTGGTCAGCGTGGTCACCAGCACCCGCCCGCCCGCCTGCGCCGTCGCGCGGCATTCCGCCAGCAGATCATCCACCTGCCGCTCGACCGGACGCACCTCCACCATCGGGTCGACCAACCCGGTCGGGCGGATCACCTGCTCGGCGAACACGCCGCCAACCCGCTCCATCTCCCAGGGTCCCGGCGTCGCGGACACAAACGTGGTCTGCGGGCGAAACCGCTCCCATTCCTCGAATTTCAACGGCCGGTTATCGATGCACGACGGCAGACGAAACCCGAAATCCGACAGCACCGATTTGCGCGCGAAATCGCCTTTATACATGCCGCCGATCTGCGGCACCGTCACATGGCTTTCATCAACGATCAGCAGCGCGTTTTCCGGCAGATATTCAAACAACGTCGGCGGCGGATCACCCGGCTCGCGCCCCGAGAGATAGCGCGAGTAATTCTCGATCCCCTTGCACGCGCCGGTGGTTTCCATCATTTCGATGTCGAAGGTCGTGCGCTGCTGCAACCGCTCGACCTCGAGCAGCTTGCCCTGTTCCGACAATTCAGCGAGCCGCGCCTTCAACTCGGTCTTGATCTTGCCGATCGCCTGACCCAGCGTCGGCCGCGGTGTGACGTAATGGCTGTTGGCATAGACCGCGATCGACGGCAGTTCCGCCATCCGCTCGCCGGTCAGCGGATCGAACTCCGCGATACTCTCGATCTCATCGCCGAACAGGCTCACCCGCCACGCCCGGTCCTCGTACTGGCTCGGAAAAATATCGACCGTCTCGCCCCGCAGGCGGAACGTGCCGCGCTGAAACGCCGCATCGTTGCGCCGGTATTGCAATTCCACCAGCGCCTTGGCCAGCCGGTCCCGATCGATCCGCCCGCCAACCTCAAGCCGCACCACCATCTGGCTATAGGTCTCGACCGAGCCGATGCCATAGATGCACGATACCGAGGCGACAATGATCACATCGCCCCGCTCCAGCAGCGCCTGCGTCGCGGCATGGCGCATCCGGTCGATCGCCTCGTTGATCTGCGCATCCTTCTCGATATACGTATCAGTGCGCGGCACATAGGCTTCGGGCTGATAGTAATCGTAGTAGGAGACGAAGTATTCGACCGCATTATCCGGAAAAAACGACTTCATCTCGGCATAAAGCTGCGCCGCCAGCGTCTTGTTCGGCGCCAGCACCAGAGCCGGCCGCTGCACGGCCTCGATCACCTTGGCCATGGTAAAGGTCTTGCCCGACCCCGTCACGCCCAGCAGCACCTGGTCGCGCTCGCCCGCCTCGATGCCACGCACCAGTTCCGCGATCGCGCTCGGCTGGTCGCCGGCCGGCTGATAATCCGAGGCGATCTTCAGCGGCTTGAGCATCGGCCGCGCGCTCTGGCGCGCGGGAATGAACTGCAGCCGGGGGGGCATGGCAATGGCGTGAGACATCACACGAACATCAGCACACCCCGGCGCCAGTCAAGACTTTTTATCGATCAGGTTCTTCATTTCATCCATCGCCTCGGAGAAACGGCGGTTGAGCTTCTCGACCGCCTCCTGATTGGACCGCTGGATCAAATCCCCCAGATCCCGCATATTGGCGACGGCGGTCTCATACGCATGCTTGAGCAGTTCGGCCTGTTTGGTGGCGCGCGCCTGCGGCGTGTCGTGCAGATCAACGCCGCGCATCTGCTCGCTCAAATCGGTCATGGTGCGCTGCATGATCTCCATATGCCGCCGCGCCACCGCCTGCGCGCCCTCGAGCGCCACACGATTGGCTTCCGACAGGGCCTCCAGATTGCGCCGGTAGGCGCCGAGCACCACGTCCATGCCCGGCATCGGCGCGATTTTCATCGCGCTGAACGCTTTCGTGAAGTCGAAATCCGGCATGAACATCGGTGCCGCCTTGGGTTCCGGCCCCGATGATGTCGCCTTCGACTGAGCAGTTTCGGCCATGGCTCTTGTTCCTCTCGTACTATGGTTGTCGCGGGTTCTCTGACCTTTCGCGCATCGCTCGCGATGCCACCGCAGTCTAGAGCGATATGCGATTAAGTTGACGCGGCAGCGACAACATAATCGCATGGGATCGCTCGAAAAAACATAGCGCTAGAGCGTTAAGCTGAAAGCATAACACTCTAGACCCGCCACCGCGAAAGGGCGAGGGGCACCACCCGCCGCTCAGCTCGGCCGATCGGGGTCGTCGTCCGGCACGAACGGCGCGTCCGGCGCGTCCGGTGCTGTCACCGGCTCGATCGCGGCGTCCATCGCATCACCCCGCCGGCCGGAAAACTGGTTGGCGGCCTGATCGGCGCGCATCAACGCAACATCGAGCGCCGCCATCGTCGATGACAGATCCTCGCTCTCGTCGCGCATCCAGGCCCGCAGCGCCCAGGCCGAAACCGCGAGCAGACCGCGCTTGCGCAATTCACCGCGCACACCGCGCGACGACACGCCAGCCCCCTCCAGAATCCAGCCCATCGAGGCGAGGTTGGTCCGTTGCAACCACAGCGCCAGCAACGGATCGGTCGGGGCATAGCGGATCAGCGCGATCACCCCGTCGCGGTGCTGCTGCAAATAATCGAACCGGCGCATGATGATATCGAACAACCGGTCGCGCACCACGCCCTCGGTCATCGCGCCATGCAGCGCATGAACATCCGCCGCGCGGCCAAACCGGGCCAGAATCATGCCGGTGCACACAAAATGCTGCCGCGCCATGGCCAGGTCCAACCCGCCATGCCGCGCCGCCGCGGCAACCGAAACCCGCCGCCAGCCTTGCTGCGCCGCGAGATCGAACGCCGCCTTGATCAGATCACGCTCAAACCTGTCCTTGCTCATGACAGTTTATGTAGGATCAAATCCGGTGCCTGCCAACCGAAACCGGACATCATAACCGTTCGCTCGCCACAATCGCGGCTTTGCAGCCGGTGCGGATCACGGCGGTCAGCAGCCGGTAGAACGGCGCCTGCTCAGCCTCATTGGCCAGGCCGATGTCGCGGTGCTCCACCTCCTCGGCGCGGAATTCCTCGATCGTGGCGCGCAGCACGCCCTCATCCTCGCCGAGTTCGGCGGTCTGGGCCGCATAATGCGCATCGATCGTCTCCTCGACCGCAACGGTACACGCCATCGCCGCACGCGACCCCATCGCCGCCGTCGCCGCACCGAGCGCGAATCCGGCGATGCGCCAAAACGGCAGCAGCGCGGTCGGCCTGACCCGTCGCTCGATGATCAGTCGCGCAAACGTGTCGAGATGATGCTGCTCCTGCTGCTGCATGTGGCGCAGCGTGTCGCCGTGGCGCGAGCGGCCGAGCACGGCGAGTTGCCCGGCATAAATTTGTTTCGCGCCATACTCCCCGGCGTGATCCACCCTGATCATCCGCGCCAGCCGGGCGCGGCTCGTCGGGTCGCCCGGCAGCCGCATCGGCTCTGTCACATCGCTCATCATGCCCTCCAACGGTTTACCCTCAAATAGGTACCGATCCCGACAGCAACAGTCAGCGCATAGATCAGATCCATCGTGGCAAAGCTGATCGGCAAGCCCGGGATCAGATAGACCGGATCATCGCACGAGGCCGAGGGGCGCAGCGGCATCGCGCCGAACCCGGCGGGGGCGATGTTGCATTCCGGCAACGGGCTTTTCCACCAATGCTGCTCCGCGCCGACATGAACGAACGCGATCACGACATCGCCAAGCATCGCCACCATCGCGAGGCCGAGCAGAACGCGCGCGAACCGCGGCGGCGCGAACGCGGCCACCAACCCGAGCACCACGATGATCCGGTACGGCCAGCGTTCGATATAGCACAACGGGCACGGGATCATATGCAACGCGTATTCGGCGAAATAGGCGATGCCGAGGGCGCCCAATCCGGCGGCGAGCACCGCGATACTGACCTCCCGGGGGGAAAAGCCGCGCGCGGCGGCCAGGCGGTTGGCCCTCATGCCGCCGCGTTCCGTTCGAGCGACGCCGCCGCCGCCATCACCTCCTTCGCATGTCCCGGCACCTTCACCTTGCGCCAGATCCGCGCGATCTTGCCGGTCTGGTCGATCAGGAAGGTCGAACGGTCGATCCCCATATAGGTCTTGCCATACATCGATTTCTCGACCCAGGCCCCGAACGCCTCGACCACACCGCCCGCCTCGTCCGAGGCCAGCGGAAACTTCAAATCATATTTGGCGGCGAATTTTTCGAGCGCCGGCATCTTGTCCTTCGACACGCCGATCACCTCGATGCCGATCTGCCCGAGTTGCGGCAGCGCCTCCTGAAACGCGCAGGCTTCCGTGGTGCAGCCGGGGGTGTCGGCCTTGGGATAAAAATACAGAACGAAAGCCCGGCCCTTGAGGCCGGCGAGCGAAACCTGCCGCCCGCCGGTCGCTGGCATCGAGAAGTCCGGGGATTGATCGCCTGCGCTCAGTTCCATCGCTCTGTCTCCTGGTTGCGGGTTCGGATGATCCGGGTCGCCGAGATGGCGGATGAAGGCGCGCCGCACCACCGCCGCCTGCGCCTCCATCGTGGCGATCAGGGCGGTAAAATCAAGCACCCCGGCGGCGGCAAGGATCGGCGCGAGCGAGGCCGGGGCGGATTCAGGGGTGGGCGATGCAAGGCCGGTGATCCGCCGCATCGCCTGCACCGCGCGAAACCAGTGATCCGCCGCGATCAGACCCGCCGCCTCGTCATCCGTCATGACGCCGGCCGCCGCCAGAGCGGCCAGCGCCTCGCGCGTGCAGGGGCGGAACAACGAAGCATCGGCGCCGCCATGGATCAGTTGCAACGCCTCGACCACAAAGCCGAGTTCCATCATGCCGCCGGGCCGATGCTTCAAATCGAACGGGCCGGAGGGCGCCAGATCGACCGCCAGCCGCGCCCGCATCGCCACGGTATCGGCGCGGATCATCGCGGGATCGGTCGGGCGCGTCAGCGCGGCGCGGATCGCCGACTCGACCACCGGCGCAAATCCGCGCGTCGCCGCAACCACGCGCGCGCGCACCAGCGCCAGCCGCTCCCAGGTCCAGGCATCCTCGGCGTGATAGCGCCGGAACGCGGCGAGCGAGACCGCGACCGGCCCCTTATTGCCGGATGGGCGCAACCGCATATCGACCGGATAGATCGGCCCCTCGGCGCCAGGTGCCGTGATCGCGCCGACCAGACTATGCGCGAGCCGGCTGAAATACTGGCTCGCGGGCAACCGCGCGTCTGGCAGCGGCGTCGCCGGATGGTCATAAATCAACATTAAATCAAGGTCCGACCCCGGCTGCATCTCGCCCGCGCCGGCCCGGCCGAGCGCCACGATCGCGAACCGCCCACCGCGCATCGCGCCGTAGCGCCGCGCGAAATCCGCGATCACAAGCGGCAGCATCGCCGCCAGCGCCGCGCGCGCCAAGGCCGAGCGCCAGGCGCCCGCCGCATCGACATCGATCCGCCGCTCCAAGGTCGCGACCGCCAGATGAAACTCCTCGCGCCGGACGAAGCGGCGCAGCGTATTGACCGCGAGTTCCAGATCATCCGCCTCGCGCAGCAACCGGCGCAGCACCGGCGCGGGTCGGGTGAACCGCGCGACCGGTGCGAGCAGCGCATCCAGCGCCCCGGGATGCGCCGCCAGATGCTCCGCCAGCGGCGCCGCCGCCCCCAGCACGGTCGCGAGGCGGCCAAGCAGTGCCGGGTTGCGCTGGAACAGCGAGAGCAGCGAAATCCCGGCGCGCTGGCGTTCCAGCATCTGATCGAACCGGCGGAACGCAAGGTCAGGATCGGGCTGGCGCGCCAGCGCGGCCAGCAGCGCCGGCAGAATAATATCGAGCAATTCGCGCGCCCGCGCCGCCCGCAGCGCCGCCAGCGTGCCGCCGCGCCAGGCGCGCAGCCGCTCGGTCAGATGCTGCACATCCTCGAACCCCAACGCCTCGGCATGATCGCGAAACCCCGCGGGCGGCGGCCCCGTCTCGCCCGGATCGAGCCCCGGCGCCGCGCCGGCCTCGGCATCGAAAAACGCCGCGAAATGCCCATGCACCTGCTCGAACAACGCATCGAGCCCGGCGGCGAACCGCCCCGCATCCGTCTCTCCCATGAACAGGGCGAAATCGGCAAAACCGGCGGATGTCGCGGGCAGCGCATGGGTCTGGCGGTCCTCGACCATTTGCAGCCGATGCTCGATCTGGCGCAACCGGCGATAGGCCGTGGCGAGCTGACGCACCACCGCGCGCGGCAAATGCCGCGCCGTGGCCAGGGCGCGCAGGGCCGGCAGAGTCGCCGGCACCCGCAGCGCCGGCTCATGGCCGCCCCAAACCAGTTCGAGCGTCTGCACCATGAACTCGATTTCCCGAATCCCGCCCCGCCCCAGCTTCACATCGCGCCCGAGCACGTCGCCCGGCTGGTCGCGATGCCGCTGGTCGATCCGGCGCTTCATGTCGTGAATATCGCCGATCGCGGCAAAATCCAGATTGCGCCGCCAGATGAACGGGCGGATCTGTTCGAGAAACCCCGCGCCGAAGCCGATGTCGCCCGCCACCGGCCGCGCCTTGGAAAACGCCGCGCGTTCCCAGGTGCGGCCATGACTCTCGTAATACGCCAGCGCCGCCGCCACACCGATCACCGGCGGCGTCGCCGCCGGATCGGGCCGCAACCGCAAATCCACCCGAAACACCATGCCATCGGCGTCGCGCGCCGCGAGCAGCGGCACGAAATCACGCGCAAGCCGCGCCATGGCGGATTGCGCGTCATCCCGGTAAACAGGACACGAGGGATCGAACAGGAGGACGAGGTCGACATCGCTGGAATAATTCAACTCGCGCGCGCCGAGCTTGCCCATGCCCAGCACGGCGAAATGGCTGCCGGCTTCAGGGTCGGCCGGGTCGGGCAGACCGATCGTGCCGCGGTCATGCAGGCCGCGCAGCAGGTGGCGCAGCGCCACCGCGATCGTGGCATCCGCCAGATCCGAGAGCGCGAGGGTCACCTGATCGACGCTCCACTGCCCGGCCAGATCGGCCAGCGCAATCGCAAGCCCGGCCCGCCGCTTGGCGCGCCGCAGCGCCCGCGCGATCACCGGCCGCGCGGCCTCGGGCAAGGTGGCGCGCAACGCCGCCATCTCCCCGGCCAGAACACCGGCCGCGCTGGTCTGGCAGACGCCGATCACCACATCCGGTTCACGCAGCGCGAGCCCCGCGAGATAGGGTGCGTTGCCGCCCAGCGCGGCCAGCGCCGCCTGCCCGGGGCGGCTGCGCGCGAACCGGGCTTCGGCGCGGCCGAGCGGACCGAACGCCTCGATCAACCGTGCCGCCGCCCCGGCATCGGCGGGAGGCGGCAGGGCGGCGCGGACGGCGCGCGGGGCGGCGGAACGTGTCATGCCCGGCTCAGTGTTCGATGAGGCGATGGTTTCGTCAAGGTGGCGCCGTCGCCGGGCAGATCAGCCACCACGGGTTGCGTCTGATCGGCACGCTGCTTCTCGTGCTCCTTCTGCTGGCCGGCGCCGCGGCGTGGCGATTATCGCGCGGCCCGGTCGATCTGCCGCCGCTCGCGTCACGGATCGGCGCCGCCGCGACCAACGCGATGCCCGGCAGCACAGTCACGATCGGCGCCGCCGCGCTGGCCTGGGAAGGGTTCAACCGCGGCGGCGCCCCGATCGACCTGCGGCTGTCCGATATCACGGTGATCGGGCCGCAGGGTGTGGTGGCGGCGCGGTTGTCGCGGCTGCGCATCACGCTCTCGCCCGTGCTTCTGCTGCGCGGGCAGATCGCGCCGATCGACGTGATCGCCCGCCACACCCACGTGCGCTTGCAACCGGAATCCAACCCCTCGATCCCGGCGGCGCGACTCGACCTGGCCGACATCGCCGCGGCGCTCGGACGGCTGATCGGCAGTTTCGGCCAGGTACCGCACGCCGGCGGGCTCGACCTGACCGCCCTGCGGATCATCCGCATCAGCCACGCGCATCTGATCCTCGATGACACGCCCGACCGGCTCGCCCTCGCCGCGTCCGACGGCACCCTGACCCTGGTGCGCGACGCCACCGGCGACCTGCACGGCAGCGCCCATGCCCGCTTCCATCACCACGGCGTGAGTGTTCCGGTCGCGATCACGATTACCGGCGCCGATGGGCTGGGCAGCGTCCGCGCCACGCTCGGCCCGACCGACCCGGCACAACTCGCCCCCGATCAGCCCGCCCTCGCGCGGGTGGACCTGCCGGTCACGCTCACCGCGCGCTGGCCGATCGGGCGAAAGGCACGCGCCCGGCTCGCGCTCACCCTCCGGACCGGTGCGGGGCATCTCCGCGTGGCCGGCAGCACCGTCGCGATCGCCGCGATCGAGGCCGACATCTCGGCAACACCGACCATCGCAACGCTCGATCACGCCACGATCACCCTGGCCGCCGCCCCCAGCCCATCGCCCGGCGCGGCCAATCCCCCCGGCCCAACCGCGATCCTGACCGGCTCGGCCCGCCTGACCGGCACCCTCCCAGCGACGATCGATGCGTCGATCGACCACGTCACCGCCGCCGACCTCCCGGCCGACTGGCCCCCGGCCCTGGCGCGCGATGCCCGCCGTTACGTGGTCCGGCACGTCCTCGCCGGCACCGCGCGCAACGGTCATTTCCATGCGCGATTCACGCTGGATGGACCCGGCCATCAGCCCCGGCTCGACCATTTCGCCGGCGGCTTCACCGCCTCGGGCGTCACGCTCGACTGGTTCAAACACGCAATCCCGATGACCGGCCTCGCCGGAACGCTCGATTTCATCGATCAGGACATCCTGATCATCAAAGCCACCAGCGGCCAGCTCGGCGGCCTCGGCCTGAGCGGCACCATGACGATCTCGCAACTGACCCATCACGACCAGATGTCGCTGATCGCCGCCCGCCTGTCCGGCCCCGCCGCGGCGGCCGTGCCCTTGCTCGACGCGCCGCCGCTGCGGCTGAACCGGCGCGGCGTCAACCTCGCCGGCACCACCGGCCAGCTCACCGCCGGGATCGACGCCAGCCTGCCCCTGAAAAAACATCTGAAACTCGCCGATGTCACGCTCGCGGCGGCGGCCGACCTGCGGTCGATCCATCTGCCCCTGCCGATCGCCGGCCTCGCCTTCGACGATGGCACGATCGCGCTGAGCTCGACCCTGCATCACCTCGCCCTGCACGGCAGCGGCCAATTCGTCGGCCAGGCGGCGGATTTCGCCGCGACCATGACCCTGCCGGGCGGGATGTTCAACCTGACCGCGCACACCCGCGCCGGGCGGGCGCTGCTCGCGCGATTAGGCGCCTCACCGGGCCTCTGGCGCCACGGCGCGGCCCCGCTCGCCATCCGCTACCAGGATCGCAACGGCGACGGCGCCCTCGACCTGACCGCCGATCTGACGCCGCTGACCCTCGCGCTGCCCGCGTTGGCCTGGCGCAAGCCAGCCGGCCAACCCGGCCACGCCGCGATCGCGTTGACCTTGCGAAACGGCAAACCGGCCGCCCTGCGCAGTATCGACATCACCGCGCCGTCGCTGGCCTTGCGCGGCACCGGCACGGGCGGTGCGGTTCAGATCGAAACCGCCCGACTCGGCGGCACCGCCGCCACCGGCAAGCTGACCCCGCCCCCGCATCAGGGCGCGCCCTGGCGGCTGGCGCTGGCCGGCAACACGCTCGATCTCGCTGCCATACTGCACCCGGGCCGAAATCCCACCCGCCCCACCACACCACCCGCCGCCGCCACAACAACGCATCGCACGCCGGACCGGGTTCTGCCCTGGCAATTGCGCGCCGCGTTCGACCACACACGGCTCGACGCCGCCCCCTCGCCCGCCCTCGGCCCGGCGCAAATCGAGGCCAGCGGCAACGGCGCCACCGTTCACACCATCGCCGCGACCGCGCGCACCAGCCCCAATCACAACGCAACCCTTCACTATAACCGCACCCCCGGCGGCGCGCGGATCACGCTCACCGCCGGGGATGCCGGCGCCCTGTTCAGCGCGATCGGCACCACGAGCGACATCGCCAACGGCCATCTCGTGATAACCGCCACGCACAGCGGCGGCGCCACGCGGGGACGCGCCGTGATCACCGATTTCCGGCTGCGCCACGCACCGGTGATCGCCAAAATCCTCCAGGGCCTGTCGCTCTACGGCGTGCCCGCCGCAACCTCCGGCCCCGGCCTCGCGATCACCCGCCTGACCGCGCCCTTCAACCTCGCCGGATCACGCCTCAACCTCGGCAACGGCCGCGCCTACTCCGCCTCGCTCGGCTTCACCACCACCGGCAGCATCGATCTCGCCCGCAAAACCTATGATCTGTCCGGCACCATCGTTCCCGCCTATGCGCTGAACACCCTGCCCGGCCGGATTCCCCTGATCGGCCGCCTGTTCAGCCCGGAGAAGGGCAGCGGCCTGTTCGCGGCGCGCTACAGCGTGAACGGCCCGTTCGCCAACCCGACCATCGTGGTCAATCCGCTCTCCGCCTTAACCCCCGGATTCCTGCGCGATATTTTCGGCATCTTCACGCCGGACCGCGCCAAAACACCTTGACGTATCGGGCAGGAAGTCGCCGCTTTGATTGACTTGCGGGCACGCCGCCAATAGATCATGCCGATAGCGCCCATCAAGACCAACGCCAACCGAACGGTGTCCCATGAAGCTGCTCGTCCCCGTCAAACGCGTCGTCGACTACAATGTGAAAATCCGCGTCAAATCCGACCAATCCGGCGTCGAACTCGCGGGCGTCAAAATGTCGATGAACCCGTTCGATGAAATCGCGGTCGAGGAAGCGGTGCGGCTGCGTGAAAAGGGCATCGCCACTGAAATCATCGCGGTGTCGATGGGGGTTGCCGCCTGCCAGGAAACCCTGCGCACCGCCCTCGCGATGGGGGCCGATCGCGGCATCCTGGTCGAAACCGATGTCGAGCTGCAACCCCTCGCGGTCGCCAAGCTGCTCAAGGCGCTGGTCACGCGCGAGCAACCCCGGCTCGTCATCATGGGCAAACAGGCGATCGACGATGATATGAACGCCACCGGCCAGATGCTCGCCGCCCTGCTCGGCTGGCCGCAGGGCACGTTCGCCAGCAAACTCACCATCGAGGGCGACACCGCAACAGTGATCCGCGAGGTCGATGGCGGTTTGGAAACCATCGCCCTCACCCTCCCCGCCGTGGTCACCGCCGATCTCCGCCTGAACGAGCCGCGCTACGCCTCGCTGCCCAACATCATGAAGGCGCGCAAAAAACCGATCGAAACGCTCACGCCATCCGATCTCGGCATCGACCCGACCCCCCGCCTGACCACGCTCAAAGTGGTCGAACCCGCCAAGCGCAAGGCCGGCATCAAGGTCGCCTCGGTGCACGACCTCGTCGAGAAGCTCCGCAACGAAGCGAAGGTGATCTGATCATGTCTCAAATCCTGGTTCTGCTCGATCATGATGGCGTCAGCATCAAGCAGCCCGCCCGCAGCGCGGTCGCGGCGGCGGTGCGGCTCGGCACGGTGCATGCGCTCGTCGTGGGCGAGGGCGTCGCCACAGCGGCGCAGGCCGCCAGCGCGATCGAGGGCGTCGCCAAGGTTCTGGTCGCGGATGGGCCAGGCTACGCCCACGCGCTCGCCGAGCCGCTGGCCGATCTTCTGGTCCGTCTCGCCCCGGATTACAGCCACATCCTGAGCGCCTCCACCGCGACCGGCAAAAACGTGATGCCCCGCGCCGCCGCCCTGCTCGACGTTCAGCCGATCAGCGACATCGCCGCGGTGATCGACGGCGATACCTTCCTGCGGCCGATCTACGCCGGCAACGCGCTGGCGACGGTCAAATCCGCCGATCCCAAAAAACTGATCACGGTGCGCGCCGCCAGCTTCGATCCCGTGCCGGCCAGCGGCGGCGCCGCCCCGATCGAGGCGCTGAATGATCCAGCGGCCAACCAGGCGTCACCGGCCAGCCATATCTCGAAATTCATCGGCGCCGAATTGTCCAGCAGCGAGCGGCCCGAACTGACCGCCGCCAAAATCGTGATCTCAGGCGGGCGGGGCATGCAGAACGGCGAGAATTTCGCCACCCTGCTCGACCCGGTCGCCGCCCGGCTGCACGCCGCCGTGGGGGCCTCGCGCGCCGCGGTCGATGCCGGCTTTGTCCCCAACGATTATCAGGTCGGCCAGACCGGCAAGATCGTGGCGCCCGATCTCTACATGGCGGTCGGCATCTCCGGCGCCATCCAGCATCTGGCCGGGATGAAGGATTCCAAAGTCATCGTCGCGATCAACAAGGATGAGGACGCACCGATCTTCCAGGTCGCCGATTACGGTCTGGTCGGCGATCTGTTCACGATCCTGCCGGAGCTGGAAAAGGAGCTTGGCTGACATGGACATCAAAACCATCGGCGTGCTCGGCGCCGGCGCGATGGGCAACGGCATCGCCCATGTCGCCGCCCTGTCAGGGCTTGAGGTGGTGCTGGTCGATACCGCCCAGGCAGTGCTCGACAAATCCCTGGCCACCATGGCCAAAAACATGGCGCGCCAGGTCCAGAAAGGCACGATCGATGCCGCGGCCGAATCCGCAGCACTGGCGCGGGTCCATGCCTCCACCACCCATGACGCGCTCGCCACCTGCGATATCGTGATCGAGGCCGTGCCGGAACGCGAGGACATCAAACGCGCCGTCTATGCCCAGATCATGCCGCATCTGGCCCCTCACGCGGTTCTGGCCTCGAACACCTCCTCGATCTCGATCACCAGGCTCGGCCACGCCAGCGGCATCGCGGACCGCTTCGTGGGCATGCATTTCTTCAATCCGGTGCCGGTGATGAAACTGGTCGAAATCATCAGCGGACTCGCCACATCCCCGGCGACGATCGCCGCCGTCGAGGCCCTCGCGCGCCAGATGGGCAAAACCACGATCGCGGCGGCGGATTTTTCCGGCTTCATCGTCAACCGGATTCTGGTCCCGATGATCAACGAAGCGATCTTCGCCCTGCATGAAGGAATCGGCACCATCGCCTCGATCGATCAGGGCATGAAACTCGGCGCCGCCCACCCGATGGGGCCGCTCACCCTGGCCGATTTCGTCGGGCTCGATATCGTGCTCGACGTCATGCAAGTCCTGCACGCCGGGCTTGGCGACGACAAATACCGCCCCTGCCCGCTCCTGGTGAACTACGTCGCCGCCGGATGGCTGGGCCGCAAAACCGGGCGCGGTTTCTACGATTACACCACAACCCCGCCAACCCCCACCCGCTAACCCGCTAACCCCGAACGGCGCATCACCCGCTGCGCCACTGGCTCAGCACGACGCTCGCAATGATCAACCCGGCCCCGATCACCTGGCCGGCGCCGAAAACCTCGCCGAACGCGGCGCCGATCAACCCGGCCCAAACCGGTTCCAGCGCATAAATCAAGGTCGCCCGGTTCGCCGGCACGCTGCGCTGCGCCCAATTCTGCGCGACCATGATAAACGCGGTGATCAACCCCATGCCAAGCACGGCCAGAAGCGGAAACCAATCCGTGCTGATCATGCGCCCGCCCCGCACCGCCTCGGTGGCAAAACACAGAACACTCACCGTCGTGAGTTGCACCAGCGCCAGACGGCGCGGATCGGTATGGGTCGAGCTGCGCCCGATCAGAACGATCTCAAGCGCCGCCGCCAGCGCCGCCACCAGCGTCAGCCCCTCCCCAAAACCGAGTTCAAGCCGGTCCGGCGTGATGCCCGAAACCAGCACAAGACCGGCGAACGCCATCACCACACCGGCCAGCGCAACCGCGGCGGGCCGGCGGCGAAACAGAACGAACTCAAGAACAGGCACCATCGGAACATACAGGGCGGTCAGAAACGCCGACTCGCCGCTCGCCACCGTCTTCAGCCCGACCGCCTGCAAACCATAGCCAAAAAACAGCACCACCCCGACAACGACCCCGCCAATGATTTCACGCCGCTGAAACCGGGCCGGATGCTGCCGCGTCACCACAGCGACCGCACAAGCCGCAATGCCAAACCGCAGGCCGACAAAGGCAAACGGACCAATGAAATGCAGCGCCGTGCGCGTGACCAGAAACGTGCCACCCCACAACACCGTCATGAACGCCAACACCAGCGCCGGAGCCGGCAGGCGCATCCGTGGGCCCAAGGTTTTCACGGTCTCGCTCATACCCGCGTTCAACGCGATGCAGCGGCAACCGACAAGCCCGCACGGCGCATTGCAGGGTCAGCCCACAACAGGCCGCGCGACGGTCAGGCAGGGCAAGCAAGGCGTTCTTTTTTGCAAAAAAGAACCAAAAAACTCTTTTTAATCGGGTCCGTACCGGTGAAACCTCACGTAACTTCGTAGGATGGGGTGCTCTTCCGCACCCCATCATTCTTCCCCGCCACCCCATCCT
>NZ_JBMFGY010000009.1:0-17657 GCF_049977125.1 Acidiphilium sp.
CCGCCGTGCAGCTGGATCGCTTGCTGGCCGACGAATTTGGCGGCCTTGCCGACGGCGGATTTCGCCATCGCCATGGCGTGCGCGCGGGTTTTCGCATCGCTCTCGGACGCTGACAAAGCGGCGAAGATTGCCATGCTGCGGGCCTGTTCGAGCGCGACATACATATCGACCGCACGGTGTTGCAGCGCCTGGAATGCCGAGATCGCGACGCCGAATTGCTTGCGGGTTTTCATGTAATCGACCGTCATCGCGATGATCGCTTCCATCGCACCGACCGCTTCGGCACAGATGGCGGCGATGGCTTCATCGGCCGCGCGTTCGAGCACGGCGAGGTCGCCGATTTGGCGCGTTGCGGGAACGCGGACGTTGGCGAGCGAGATTTCAGCGCCGTGCAACGCATCCTGCATGGCGTAGCCGCGGCGCGACACGCCTGTGGATTTCGCGTCGATCAGGAACAGGGCGACGCCGTCACGATCGCGCGTGCCGCCGGCGGTGCGGGCGCTGACGATCAGATGATCGGCGGCATCGCCGGCGATCACCACGGTTTTGTCGCCTTCGATGATGAAATCATCGCCATCGCGCCGCGCCGTGGTGGTGACGTCGTTCAGATCGTAGCGCGAGTGGCGTTCGGTATGGGCGACGGCGATGATGGCCTCGCCGCCTGCGATCTTTGGAATGATGTCGTCCTTGATGGCATCGCTCGCACCATGGCGCAGGATGGCGCCGGCGAAGATGGCGCACGGCATATAGGGCTCGAGCGCAACGGCCTTGCCGATTTCCTCCATGATGATCATGGTCTCGATCGGACCCCCGCCGAAGCCGCCATGGGCTTCATCGAACGGCAGGGCGAGTAATCCGGCTTCGGCATATTCCGCCCAGACCGCGCGATCGAACCCTTCGGGCTGTTTCGCATAGGCCTTGCGCTTCTCGAAATCGGCATAGCGGTTGGCGAAGAGTTTACTGACGCTGTCGCGGAGGAGGCGCTGCTCGTCGGTGAAGTCGAAGTCCATGGTGGCGTTCCTTATGAGGAAGAGGAAGGCTTGTTTCTTGTAAAAAATCTTTTTGATTCTGGATTCGGTGAGGCGGCGAAGCTCGTGTGCCACCTCACCAGCGAATAAGAGTTTTTTGGTTCTTTTTTACAAAAAAGAACTCTTTTACTTAAAAACCCAATATAGCCTTAGCAATAATATTCCGCTGGATTTCATTGGACCCACCATAGATCGAAATCTTGCGCCAGTTGAAGTAGGTCGGTGCGGCGTAGGCGGCATCATCCGGCCCGATCGGTGTGTTGTTGCCCTCGTCTTCGGCATCGGTCGAGCGTTGGTAGGGCATGGCGAGCGGGCCGACCACGTCCATCAAAAGCTCAGTGGTGGCTTGCTGAATTTCCGAACCCTTGATTTTCAGGACGGATGATTTGGGGTCCGGCGCACCGTGCTTGCCGGATTTGCGCGCGTCGGCGAGCACGCGCAGCTGGGTGATTTCCAACGCTTTGAGGTCGATCTCGACGCCGGCCAGTTTTTCGCGAAACCAAGGCGCGTCCATCAAGGTTCCGTCGCCTGCGCGCTCTTTTGAGGCAAGCTCGCGCACCCGGCGCAGGCGCTGTTTGGAGACACCGACGCGGGCGATGCTGGTGCGTTCGTTGCCGAGCAGGAATTTGGCGTAATCCCAGCCTTTGTTTTCCTCGCCGACCAGGTTTTCGGCCGGGACCTTGACCTCGTCGAACCAGACCTCGTTGACCTCGTGCCCGCCATCGATCAACTGGATCGGGCGGACGGTGATGCCGGGGGATTTCATATCGACGAGGATGAAGGATATGCCTTGCTGCTTTTTGGCGGCCTGGGTGTCGGTGCGGGCGAGCACGAAAATCCAGTCGGCATATTGGGCCAGCGTGGTCCAGGTTTTCTGGCCGTTGATGATGTAGTGATCGCCTTCGCGGCGGGCGGTGGTTTTCAACCCGGCGAGGTCGGACCCGGCGCCGGGCTCGGAGAAGCCCTGGCACCACCAGATATCGAGATTTGCCGTGCCGGGCAGGAATTTTTTCTTTTGCGCGTCATTGCCGAAGGTGGCGATCACTGGTCCGACCATCGAGACGTTGAACGGCAAGGGCTGCGGCGCGGGGGCGGATTGCAATTCATCGATCAGGATGAACTCCTGCACCGGGCTCCAATCCTGGCCCCCCCAGGCTTTCGGCCAATGCGGGGTCGCCCAGCCCTTGGCGTTGAGCCTGGCTTGCCAATTCACGATATCCTGCTTGGCGATTTCACGACCTTCGATCATCCGCTGCTGCACCTCGTTGGGCAGATTGTCGTGGATGAAGGCGCGGATTTCATCGCGAAACGCGAGTTCCTCGGGTGAGAAGCTCAGCTCCATGGCACGTCTCCTAATTGATTTCGAACAAACCCGCGGCCCCCTGGCCGCCGCCGATGCACATGGTGACCACCGCGAATTTCGCACCCCGGCGCTTACCCTCGATCAGCGCGTGGCCGGCCATGCGCGCGCCGCTCATGCCGTAGGGATGGCCGATCGAGATCGAACCGCCATCGACGTTGAGCTTGGCGGGATCGATGCCGAGCCGGTCGCGGCAATAGATCACCTGGCTCGCGAACGCCTCGTTGAGTTCCCATAGATCGATGTCATCGACAGTCAAGCCATGGCGCTTCAACAGTCGCGGCACGGCGAATACCGGGCCGATGCCCATTTCGTCCGGCTCGCAGCCGGTGACGGCGAAGCCGCGGAATATGCCCATCGGCGTCAGGCCACGCGAAGCCGCCTCGGTGTCGGACATCAGCACGCAGGCCGAGGCGCCATCCGATAGCTGGCTGGCGTTGCCGGCGGTGATGAATTGATCCTCGCCGCGCACCGGCTTGAGTTTTGCCAAACCCTCCAGCGTCGTATCCGGCCGGTTGCCCTCGTCCTGGCGCAGGGTGATCTCTTCCTGCGAGACTGCCCTGGTCTCCTTGTTCTCGACCGCTTTGGTCGTGGTGATCGGCACGATCTCGGCATCGAACCGCCCCGCAAGCTGCCCGGCGGCGGTGCGGCGCTGGCTTTCGAGCGCGTACTCATCCTGCGCGGCGCGGGTGATTTTGTAACGGGCCGCCACGATATCGGCGGTTTCAATCATCGGCATGTAAACCTGTGGCTTGTGCTCGAGCAGCCACGTATCGAGATTACGGCCGTTATTGACTGGATTGGAGGTCATGCTGATGCATTCGAGACCGCCGGCCAGCGCGATCGGCGCGCCTTCGATCATGATTTCATGCGCGGCCAGCGCAATCGCCTGAAGACCGGACGAACAGAAGCGATTGACGGTCATGGCCGCCGCATCGACCGAGACGCCGGCGCGTACCGCGGCGAGGCGGGCGATGTTGCCGCCCGTGGTGCCTTCCGGCGTGGCGCAGCCCATGACGACATCCTCGATGTCGCGGGGATCGAGCTTCGCGCGGTCCATGGCGTGACGCATCGCATGGGCGCCGAGCGCCGGCCCCGAGGTGATGTTGAAGGCACCGCGGAACGCCTTGCCGATCGGCGTGCGGGCGGTGGAAACAATGACGGCGTCAACCATGCGTAGCTCCTAACGGGCGGTCTGGGTTTGATGATGAACCACGGCCTCGGCGGCGAGTTCCTTGCGCGAAAACTTGCCGACCGATGTTTTCGGCAGGGTGTCGCGGAATTCGAGGGCGACCGGCATTTCGTGGCGACCGAGCTTGTCGGCGAGGAAGGCGCGTAAGGTGGCTATATCGAAAGGCGCCGCACCGGGCTTCAAGGTGATGAACGCCTTGGCTGACTGGCCGCGATAATCGTCGGGGATGCCGACGACGATCACCTCGGCGACGTCAGGGTGTTCATAGATCGCCTGTTCGATCTGCGTCGGGTAAACGTTGAATCCGCCGGAGAGGATCATGTCCTTCTTGCGGTCGACCAGGAAGACCATTCCGTCCTGATCGATATAGCCGATATCGCCGGTCAGGAAATGACCATCGATGAAACTCCTGGCGTCTTCGGCGGGATTCTTCCAATAGCCTCTGAACAGATTGGGCGATTTGATCCGAATTTCGCCGGTTTCGCCATAGGGCAGCAGGCGCTTCGGATCATCGAGGGCGACGACATCGAGCTTGATGCCCGGCAGCGGCATGCCGGCGGAGCCGAGTTTGAAAATCCCGTCGAGCAGATTGCCGGTTCCGGCCGAAGCCGTCTCGGTCATGCCCCAGCCGCCGCCCAGCCGCATCCCGGTCAGCCGCTCGAACCGCAAGCCAATCTCCACCGGCAGCGGCGCGCCACCCGAGCCCACCAGTTTGAGCGAGGACAGATCCCGCCGGTCCAGATCAGGCACATTCGCCAGCGCGATCCACATCGTCGGCACACCGGGGAAATAACTCGCCCGGTTCACCTCGATGTCGCGCAGCGTGGTCTCGGCGTCGAATTTCAGCCGCAGCATCAGCATGCTGCCGCGCGAGAGTTGCAACAGCAGCAGCACCACCAGCGCATAGATGTGAAACAGCGGCAGCACGCAGATCGCCCGAAACCGCTCGCCCGGCGGAAACCGCCCCTGCCCGTCGAAAAACGCGGCATAGATCGCAACCGAGGCCCGCAGCGTGGCATGGGTATGCATCGCCCCCTTCGGCAGACCCGTGGTGCCGCCGGTATATTGCAGCAGGGCCAGCCCGTCCGGATCGATCGCCGGCAACACCACATCCGCCCCGCGCCCCAATGCCCGCAGCGCCGGAATCGTCATGATGCGTGGATCATCCTGCGGAATCGGCGGATGCACCATGCCCGGAATCGGGCCGAACTGCGCATCGTCCCCCACGATCAGCCGATCGACATGCCCACCCTCCAGCAAGCGGATCGCCATCGCCAGCATCGTGCCCAGATTGGTGCACACCAGCACCCGCGCGCCGGAATCATGCAGCTTGTGCACCAGCTCCCGCTCGGCATCGAGCGGCGAGAGATGCGCCACCACCAGCCCCGCACTCAGCGTGCCGAAAAAACTGAACGGATGCCCCGGCGAATTCGGCAGATACAGCGCGACCCGCTCGCCCGGACGCAGCCCGAGCGCGATCAGCCCCCTGGCAAATTCATCGATCGCGACACCGAGTTCGGCAAAACTGATCTCATGGCCGCGATACTCCAGCGCCGGCTCTGCCCCATGCCGCGCGATCGTGTTCGCCAGCATCGCCGGAATCGTCTCGCGCGGAATCTCGATATCCCACGACAATCCAGGCGGATAATTCCGCTCCCAGGGGAACGGCCGCGCGCTCACGCCGCCGCTGCCTTGGCACCTTTGCCGAAATCGGCAAACCCCTTGCCCTGCTCGGCCAGGCGCCGCAACAATGCGGCCGGCATCAGCCCGTCATCGCCGGTCGCCTTCGCATAATGCTCAAGCCGCTCCACGATCGTCGCCAACCCGACCAGATCGGCATGGAAACACGGCCCGCCGCGCCACACCGGCCAGCCATAGCCATACACCCACACCACATCGATGTCGGAAGGCCGGATCGCGATGCCCTCTTCGAGAATCCGCGCCGCCTCGTTGATCATCGGATAGGTCATCCGCTCCAGGATCTCCTGATCGTCGATCACCCGCCGCGTCATCCCCAACCGCGTCGACGTCTCCAGAATCAACGCCTCGACCTCCGGGTCCGGCATCGGCGTCCGGCTGCCGGCCTCATAGAGGTAATAGCCGCGCCCGGTCTTCTGCCCGAACCGCCCGCGCTCGCACAGCACATCGGAAATCGGCGCGGTCACGCCACGATGTTTGCGAATCCGCCAGCCCACATCCAACCCCGCCAGATCGCCCATCGCGAACGGCCCCATCGGAAACCCGAATTTCAGCACCACCGCATCGACCTGCTGCGGCAACGCGCCCTCCAGCAGCAGCCGCTCGCATTCGGTGGTGCGCCGCGCCAGCATCCGGTTGCCGACGAACCCGTCGCAATTACCGACCACGACCGGTACCTTGCCCATCGCCTTGCCCACCGCAATCGCGGTCGCAATCGCCTGATCCGAACTCGCCTTGCCGCGCACGATCTCGAGCAGCTTCATCACATTCGCCGGCGAGAAAAAATGCATCCCCAGCACATCGGCGGGCCGCGCCGTCGCCGCCGCGATCGCATCGACATCCAGCGTCGACGTATTGGTCGCCAACACGGCACCCGGTTTCGCCACCCCATCGAGCCGGCCGAAAATCGTCTTCTTGAGATCCATCTCCTCGAACACGGCCTCGATCACCATGTCCGCCTCGGCAATCTGCGACCAATCCGTCGTGCCACTAACCAAGGCCATGCGCTTTTCAGTCGCATCCGCCGGCAACGCGCCGCGCTTGACCGAAATGTCGTAGGTTTCGCGCACCCGGTCCAACCCGCGCTGCAACGCCGCCGCATCGGTCTCGACCAGCGTGACCGGCACCCCGGCATTGGCGAAATTCATCGCAATCCCGCCGCCCATCGTCCCCGCGCCGATCACCGCGGCCCGCGCGATGACCGCGGGCTTTACCCCCGGCGCCATGCCCGGAATTTTCTGCGCCTCACGCTCGGCGAAAAACACATGCCGCTGCGCGCGGGACTGATCGCCCACCACCAGCCGCATGAACATCGCCCGCTCCGCCGCCAGCCCGGCCTCGAAATCCAGGGTGAACGCATTGCGCACCGACTCGACACAGGAAGCCGGCGCCTCGATGCCCCGCAGCCGCTTCACCGCCTCCGCCGCCGCGCGCTCGAACCCCGAAGGGTCGGCCTTCGCCGCTGCAATTTTCTCGTCCCGATCCCGCACCCGCACCAGCGACGCGGTGACGATGGTATGCGCGAAATCCACCGCCCCCTGCACCGGATCGGCCACGATCGCATCGATCAACCCATCCGCCAGCGCTGTCTTCGCCCCGATCATCCGCCCCGAAACGATCGCCGCCACCGCCTTCTCCGGCCCGATCAACCGGGGCAGGCGCTGCGTTCCACCGGCACCCGGCAGCAGCCCGAGCTTCACCTCCGGCAGCCCCATCCGCGCCGTCTCGGTCGCCACCCGGTAATGGCACCCCATCGCCAGTTCCAGCCCACCGCCCAATGTCGTGCCGAACAGCGCCGCGATCGTCGGCTTGGCGCAGGCATCGAACCGCTCGATCACCTCATGCAACCCCGGATCACGCGGCGGCGCGCCGAACTCGGTAATATCCGCCCCGGCCGAAAACGTCCGCCCCCGGCACGTCAGCACGATCACCTTCACCGCCGGATCGGCCTCGGCCCGGCCCAGCGCCGCGAGCAACCCGGCCCGCACCGCATGCCCCAGAGCATTGACCGGTGGATTGTCGATCGCAACGATCGCAACCGCATTGATCATGTCAAGATGAACAATATCCTGGCTCATTTTTCCTCCGTTCGTGCTCGTAGGGGCACTATTGGTTAAGCCTTTATCGCTTACGGTCATCAGCGATGCAAGAGGGATCAGCGCCGCGCCAGCAACCCAACCCCGACCAGCAGCGCCAGCGGAATCAACACCCCGGCATACAGATGAGCTTCGCTCGCGATCACACGATTCGCGAACAGAACGCTACCGGCGACCCAGGCGATGGTCGCGGCATCGCCGAGCAGGGTTTTGAACAATGTTTTCACGACGGCAGCCTCGGCAACCCACCGATCAGCACAAGCCCGCCCAGCGCATAAAAGCCCATCAGCGCCGGCAACGCATAATCGCCGATCGGCCAGACGTAGCCGAGTGAACTCAGTAGCCAGAACGTGCCGAAGCCCAGAATCGCGGCGCCGACCAGATATTTGATGGTGTTTTCCGGCACGCGTGACAGCGGCGCGCGAAGCAATGCGCCCGTGCCCATCACCACGCCGAGTGCCGCAATCGCGGCGGCGGCGGCCAGCCCGGTCCGCCCGGTCTGCACACCGAGCGCCACCACGATCAGCCAGACTTCCATCCCCTCCATCAGCACGCCCTGGAAGGCGACCAGCATGGCGCCGTTCACCTCCGCCAGCGCCGGACGCGCCGAGACCGCGGCAAATGCCGCGTCCTCATCGCGCAACCGGCGCAACCCCGCCGCGCGGGCAATCGCTTTCGCCAGCCAGCGCATGCCGAACATCGTGAGCACCACGCCAATGACGAATTGAATGATCCGCTCATCTCCGATCATGCTGAGCGCATGCGCGCCGAACAGTGTGAGCACGCCCAGCACCGCCAACGCCGCACCCGCCGCCCCGATCGCGCGCGGCCACCCGATCGCCAGCGCCACCGCGAGCACGATGGTGAACGCCTCGACCCACTCGACCCCGGCGGTCAGAAAACTCGCGATAATGACCGATAGGTTGGACATGGCGATGCTTACACCTCCCTCACGTGCTGGGCCCGACGATGCTCCTGACAAACCACGCGACGATGGCCGGCTGAACGCTCGCCAACCGCGCGGCATCCAGCGATACCGGCGACACCGATGCAAAATCCGGCATCGTCGCCGGTGCGGCCATAGCACTCACCGCCGGCCAGAACGGCGCATCATCCCCGCCCTGCCGCAACGCGATACCCACCGCGGCAGGTGAATTCACATAGGCGATGAACCGCAACGCGTCACGCCGTTGCGCCTTTGACAAATGTCGGGCCATCACGATCACACTCGGCAGTTCGCTCGCCGGTTGCGGCACCACGACACGCAACGATCGATCAAGATCGACACTGTAATGCAGCCCGGCCGAGGACCGCACGATCGCGATCTGGATCGCGCCACTGCGCAACGCCGCCAACGTCGTTGCGGTATCGCGATAGATATGCAGCCCATCGGCCTTCAACGCCGCGAAATAGGCTTGCCCCGCCGGCCAGCCGCCGGCGGCATGCAACATGCTCGCGATGGCGCCGAAACCCTGCTCCGATGTCGCCGGATCATTCATCCCGATCAGCCCGTGATACGCCGGATCGGTCAGATCACGCCACGTCGCCGGCGGCGCGAACGGCGCGGATTTCGCCATCACCAGAACGCCGGCAATGCCGATCCCGGTCGGCACATAGGCACCATCCGCACTGGTCACGCCCGCCGCCACGGCGCTGAGACCCGCAGGCTGCGGCAGATGCCGCGCCAATAATCCGCGCCGGTCGAGATGATCCGCGTTGCTCGCGCCATCGAACCACGCCAGCGTCCACCGTGGATGCTGACCCTCGGCAATGATCCGCGACTGCAACCCGAACGCCGGCGGACGACGCACCCGTACCGCAATGCCACTCTCCCGCGTGAACCCACGCACCACCGCCGGCACGAAATCAAGCCGCGAATACACAACCAACCCCGCCGCCACCGCCCGCTGCGGCACAGCCAACCCCACCACGAGCGCCGCCACGACCCCGAACCAGACCCGGTGGGGGTGATGGGTGGAGCAAGGCCAGGGGCTCTGCCCCTGGACCCCGCTAAGGGCTGAGCCCTTAGAACCCGCTTGTTTTAGGCGAGAGAGGGCGATGTCCGGGACTCTCGACGGATCTGGCCTGGATCGCCCTCTCTCGCCTAAAACCAATGGATTCCAAAGGCTGAGCCTTTGGCGGGCGTCCAGGGGGCAGAGCCCCCTGATCTGCTTCACCCACCGCGCCCACCTGGTCCCGTGCGATGTCATAGTGCCGCCGCGATGCGGTCGATCACGCCGGACCAATCGTAGGGGCGTTGTTGGCGGTAGAGGTGCAGCGAGGGGTACCAGGGGGTATCGTCGCGGTCGAGCAGCCAGCGCCAATCGGGGGCGTAGGGCAGGATGACCGAGGTGGGGATGCCGGAGGCGCCGGCGAGGTGGGCGACCGAGGTATCGATGGTGACGAGGTGGTCGAGGCTTTGCAGGATGGCGAGGGTATCGGTGAAATCGCTGATGCTGGGGCCGAGGTTGATCAGCGGGGCCGCGCCGAAATAGGTGCCGACCTGGGCGATCTGATCGCCTTTTTGCACGGTGACGATGGCGAGGTCGGCGCGGGCGAACAGCGGGGCGAACTGATCGAGTTTAACCGTGCGCTTGCGATCGTTCTTATGGGTCGGCCGTCCGGCCCAGACCAGGCCGATGCGTTTTTTGCCGGGCGGCGTCAGGGCGTCGAGCCGTTGTTTCCAGGCCGTGATTTTGGCGGGGTCGGGGTGAAGATAGGGGATGGCGGCGGGGATCGTCTCGATCGTGGTGCCGGCGATGCGGGGCATGCCGGAGAGCGGGATATAGGCATCGAATTCGCCGGTGGTTTCCCAGCGGGTGACGATGCGGCCGAGGCCGGGGATCTGACGCAGGATGGGGACGAGATCGCCGCTGCAGGCGAGCACGGGCTTGGGCGCGCGTTCGGCGGCCCAGGGGATGTAGCGGCCGAACTGGATGCAATCGCCGAAGCCCTGATCAGCGACGATCAGCAGCTTGCCTTCGGGCAGCGCCCCGCCGTCCCATTGCGGCTTGTCGGTTTTCGGCAACATGCCTTCGGCCTGTTTGAGCTTGAAGCGCCACTCGTAGCTTTCCCAGCCCTCGGTGAGGCGGCCGCCGAGCAGCAGCACTTCGGCGCGTTCGAAATGGGCTTCGGGGAAGTTGGGATCGAGCGCGATCGAGCGATCGGCGGCGGCGAGGGCGTCGTCGAGTTCGCGGCGTTCGTAGCGGATCAGGGCGTGGTTGAAATGGGCGCGGCTATCGTCCGGCGCGAGTTCGACCGCGCGGAGCGCCATGCGCAGCGCATCGTCGAGCCGGCCGGCGCCGCGGTAGATTTCGCACATGTTGCGCGGATAGACGGCGACGGTAGGCGAGAGTTCGAGCGATTTTTCCATCCGTTCGATCGCGAGCGGAATTTTGCCGCGCCGGTAGGCGACGATGCCGGACAGATGCAGCACGTGCGGGTGTTCGGGGGCCGCGCGCAGCACCCGTTCGGCGAGGGCTTCGGCGTCTTCCAGTTTACCATCGCGCTCATAGGCGCTGATTTCATTCAGAACCTCGCCCAAGGTGACCTTGACGCCGGCGGCGCCGCTCATGGCGCGATCTCCTGGGGTTCGGCGTAGCCGAGGCGCTCGATCCAGGGGGCGAGCAGCGGGGCCGCCTCGGCGAACACCGGGCCGAACGCGCGGTGGCGGTAGCGGCTGCGCTGGTGGATCGGTTGCTGCACCACCCGATGAGCGGGCGTGCGCGGCACGGCGCGCGGCGGGGCGGCGAGGAGGGTCGCGGGGTCGGTGGCGATGCCGATGAAATCAAGCACCCGTGCGATCGTGGCGAGCGGCGCCTGCACGAGGTCCTCGTAGCGCACCGGCAGGTAGCGCAGGGTGGTCTGACCTCGGATCTGGCTGATCGCGTTCATCTGGGCATCGTAGAGTGCGGCCATGCTGGCGAGGGTGACGCCGGCGTTACCCTCGTAGAGCTTGTCCTGGGCGAAACCGGAGAGGGTGACATCGAGCGGGTGGCGCAGGACATGGATGATCGGCGCGGTCGGGAACAGCGCCCCCGCGAGGCCGAGCAGCCAGGGCAGGTCGGGGTTGCGGTCGGTGACGAAGCGGGTCTCGGCCGTGATGACGCCGCCGCCGCGCAGCATGGCGATGTAGCGGTTGGCCAGCATCGGCAGCACGTCGCGCTGGTCGCCGGCCATGGTGTCGAGCAGGGCGGCGGGAAAGGGCTCGGCCGGGCCGCCGAGGCCGGTGACCAGCCCGGGCAGCAGCCGCGCGAGTTCGGGCAGCGGCGCGCGGCCATCCGCCGGGTCGATGCCGGGGCATTGCATCAACATCTGTTCGAGCAGGGCGGTGCCTGAACGCGGCGTGCCGAGCAGAAAAATCGGCATCGGCGCGCTGGCCACCGGGGTGGGCCGGGCGAGGCCGGCCAGGCGGTCGGCGGTGAAGGTCGCGCGGATCGCGGCGAGCCGCGCCTCGATCGGAGCGGGATCGAAGCTGCGGTTGGCGCGATCGCGCTGGAAGGCCCGGCCCGATTGATAGGCGGCCCAGGCTTCGTCGAACCGGCCGAGCCGTTCGAGCGCGGCGCCCTTGGCGGCGTATTCGGTCGCGACCAGCGACTGCGGTGCGATGGCGGCGGCGGTGGCGTCGATTTTCGCGATCGCGGCGTCGGGGTCGTCGCGGTGCAGGCGCGTCAGTGCGGTGAGCACGGCGATCATGCGGTCGTTCGGCGCGATGGCGGTGGCTTCGGCGAGCAGCGCTTCCGCCTGATCGAGCCGCAGACGCCCGGCCTCGACCTGGGCATAGCCGGCGAGGCCGCGGGCATTGTCGCGTTTCAGGGCGAGTGTGGCGTCATAGGTCGTGGCGGCTTCGTCGAGCCGGCCCTGCTGCTTCAGATTCCAGGCGAGATTGCCGAGCAGGGCGGCGTCGCGCTGGTCGGCGAAGCCGAGGGCGAGGCGATAATGGCGTTCTCCGGCGATCAGGCGGTTGGTTTCGGTGAAGATGATGCCGAGAATGTGGTGGATGGTGGGGTCACGCGGCAGTAATTGCAGCGCGCGGCGGGCCGGGGCTTCGGCCTCGGCGTGGCGGCTCTGGTTGATCAGCAGCTGGGCGTGCTGGACATGGGCGGCAGCGACGTCGGGCGGCAGGCTGGCGATCCGGGCGATCAGCGCTTCGGCGGCGGCGAGGCGACCCTCGGCGCGGCGGAGCTCGAACAGCAGGCGCAGCGCCTCGCGGTGGTGCGGTGCCAGATCGAGGATTTGCAGAATATGGCGCTCGGCCTCGCGGTTGCGATTACCGGCGCGGGCGGTGCGCGCCTGTTCAACCAGCGGTTCGAGCGCGGTGTGATGCGTGGGGTCGGGCAGGCCGCCGGCGTCAAGGCCGCAGCAGCGCCGGGCGCGCAGGCCGGAACCGCAGGCGCAGAGCGTGGGGTCGAACACGGGGCGGGAACGGAGGGTCGATGCACTCATGGCCGGATCATGCAGGGTTTGGCCATGGGCGCAATAGGTCAGGGTTGCAAATGGCTCTCAACTGCAATTGCAAATAAATCGCAAATATAATCCAAATCTTGACCAATGCTGTTGCGCACGGCATTTTGCTGCTATGCGCAATTTTTCCGAACTCTCTGAACGTGAAATCCTCGCCCTGGCGATCGGCGCCGAGGAGGAGGATGGCCGGATCTATACCGATATCGCGGAAAGCCTGCACGCCGACTATCCCGGTTCGGCGAAGGTTTTCTCGGAAATGGCGGCCGAGGAAAGCGATCATCGCCGCCGGCTGATCGATCTGTATCAGCGCAAATTCGGTGATCACATTCCCCTGATCCGCCGTCAGGACGTGAACGGCTTCCTGACCCGCAAGCCGGTCTGGCAATTGCCCAAGCCGAGCATCAGGGACGTCCGCAAGATGGCCGAGAGCATGGAGGCGGAGACCGAGAATTTCTACCGCCTGGCCGCGTCGCGCTCGACGGATGTATCGGTGCGCAAGCTGCTGGGCGATCTGGCCGAGGCCGAGGCCGGGCATGAGCGGGTCGCCGATAAACTGACCGAGGAAAACGTGCCCCAATCGGTGCGCTCCGAGGAAGACGACGCGGCACGGCGCAATTTCGTGCTGCGCTACATCCAGCCCGGACTTGCCGGTTTGATGGATGGTTCGGTTTCCACCCTGGCGCCGGTCTTCGCCTCCGCCTTCGCCACCGGCAAGCCGTGGGAGGCGTTCATCGTCGGCATCGCGGCCTCGCTCGGCGCCGGCATTTCAATGGCCTTCGCCGAGGCGCTCTCCGATGACGGCAGCCTGACCGGGCGCGGCTCGCCGATCATCCGCGGTCTGATCACCGGCGCCATGACCACGCTGGGCGGCCTCGGCCATACGTTGCCGTTCCTGATCCCGGAGTTCCGCACCGCGATGAGCGTGGCGATCGGGGTGGTGGTGATCGAACTCGGCGCGATTTCCTGGATTCGCGCCCATTACATGGATACGCCGCCGATCCGCGCCGCCCTTCAGGTGGCGCTGGGCGGGGCCATCGTGTTCGGCGTCGGGGTCGTGCTCGGCACGAGTTGACGCTTAGGGCAAGCCCCGGCACAACGATGGGATGAACCATCTTTCCGGCTCGGCGGCGGCCCGTCTGCGCGATCAACTGGCGATCCCGGTGATCGGCTCGCCCCTGTTCATTCTCTCGAACCCGAAACTGGTGATTGCGCAATGCACCGCCGGTATCGTGGGTTCGTTCCCGGCGCTGAACGCGCGACCGGAGTCCTGCCTCGATGAGTGGCTGGCCGAGATCACCGAGGCGTTGGCGGCCTGGGATGCGGCGCACCCGCACCAGAAGGCCGCCCCCTTCGCGGTCAATCAGATCGTCCACAAATCAAACGCGCGGCTCGAGCATGATCTTGAACTTTGTGTGAAATACCGCGTGCCGCTGGTGATCACCTCGCTGGGCGCGCGCCCCGAGGTGAACGCGGCGGTGCATTCCTATGGCGGCATGGTTCTGCATGACATCATCAACAACCGATTCGCCCACAAGGCAATCGAGAAGGGGGCTGACGGGCTGATCGCGGTCGCCGCCGGGGCGGGTGGCCATGCCGGGGTGATTTCACCATTTGCGCTGATCCAGGAAATCCGCGCCTGGTTCGCCGGGACGCTCGTCCTGTCCGGCGCGATCGCCACCGGGCGCGCGGTGCTCGCCGCCGAGGCGATGGGCGCGGATTTCGCCTATATCGGCTCGGCCTTCATCGCCACCGACGAGGCCAACGCCTCGGCGGCCTATAAACAGGCAATCGTCGAGAGCGGGGCGGACGACATCGTCTATACCAACCTCTTCACCGGCGTCCACGGCAACTACCTGCGGCCCAGCATCGTCGCGGCGGGGCTCGACCCGGATCATCTGCCGCAGAGCGATGCCTCGGCGATGAATTTCCACGAGGGGGCCAAGGCCAAGGCGTGGAAGGACATCTGGGGCTCCGGCCAGGGGATCGGCGCGATCGACGCGGTGGTGCCGGCGCGGGTGCGGGTGGAAAAACTGATTGCGGAGTATTTAGAGGCGAAGTCGGTGCTTTGCGGGTGACGGGACCGCCGGACAACGATTGCGTCTTCTCATTGGGAGCTACACTCTATGCAGAAACATCTGATTGCGGCGATATGCGGACTGGCTACGGTGTTGAGCGCGGGTGCCGCGCAGGCGGCGCAGCCGATTTACGTCTATGGGCCGGGCGGTCCGTTCCCCGCGATGAAGCAGGCGGCAGCGGCGTTCAGCAAAGCGCACGGGGTCGAGGTGATCGTGATCGGCGGGCCGACGCCAAAATGGCTGGGCGATGCAAAATCCAACGCCGACTTGATTTTCAGCGGAGCGGAAACGATGATGAGCGACTTCCAGACCGCTCTGCCGTCGATCGATGCCAAAACGATAACGCCACTTTATGTGCGGCCCTCGGTGATATTGGTGCGTCCGGGTAATCCGGATCATATCACCGGTATCCAGGATCTCTTCAAGCCAGGGCACCACATACTGGTGGTCAATGGCGCGGGGCAGCAGGGATTGTGGGAGGACGTTGCGGGCCGCACCGGCAGGCTGAGCGACGTTGCCGCGTTTCGCAGGAATATTGCCGTATCGGCGTCAAACAGTGCGGTGGCGCGGGCCGATTGGGTGAAAGACAAATCGCTGGATGCGTGGTTGATCTGGAACATCTGGCAGGTCGCGAACCCTGAACTGGCCCAGGTCGTGACGATTGCGCCGGAATACCGGATTTATCGGGACATGGGCATCGGCCTGACGATCCAGGGCGAAACGCGGCCGGAGGTGACGCAGTTTGCCACCTATCTGGCGTCGCCGGCGGGGGCTAAGATTTTCGAGCATTGGGGTTGGCAGAAATAGCCGGATGCGCGTCTTAACGGCGGAGCGGCGCGCCACCACGATCGGTGGCGGGGCGATCCTGCTATGGTCCACCCTGGCGCTGCTCGCGGCGACGACGCGCGGCATCCCCCCGTTCGAGACGCTGGCGATCAGTTTCGGGGTTGCGTGTCTGGTTGGGCTGGCCGTGCTCGCTTCGCGCCGCCGCCTCGGCCGGTTACGACAATCCCCGCGGGCCTGGGCGATCGGGTTTTTCGGATTGTTTGCCTATCATGCGCTGTATTTCACCGCACTCGACAATGCGCCGCCGGCGCAGGCGGGGTTGATCGCGTATTTATGGCCACTGCTGATCGTGATCTTCGCGGCCCTGCTGCCGGGGGGTGCGTTGCGGGCGCGGCATCTGCTGGGTGCCGTGATGGGATTGGCCGGAACAATGCTGATCCTGCTCGGCGGGTCCGGGCTGGCGGGTCACGGCACCGCGCTGGGCTATGGCTGCGCGCTGGCGGCGGCGTTCGTCTGGTCGGGCTATTCGGTGGCGAACCGCACGATCAGCGCGGTGCCGAGTGAGCTGATCGCCGGGGTGTGCGGCGCGGTTTCGCTCGCGGCGCTCGCGGTGCATCTGGCGACCGAAGCGAGCGTGATGCCGCGCCCGGTCCAATGGGCGGCGCTGATGGCGCTCGGAATCGGGCCGGTCGGGCTGGCCTTCTATTTCTGGGATTTCGCAACGAAACACGGCGATCTGGCGTTGCTCGGCACAATGTCCTACGCCGCCCCGCTGCTCTCCACCGCCTTGCTGATCGCCGTCGGCTGGGCCGGGTTCACATGGAATCTGCTTGGGGCCGCGGCGCTGATCGTCGGCGGGGCGGCGGTGTCGGTCGGGGTCACGCGTAGGGGTAAGGTCCGCCCCTCACCAGCGCCCGTTGATAGGCCGGTCGCGCATGCGCCGCCGCCAGAAAGGCGTTGACCCGCGGAAAATTGCCGCGCAACGCGCCGCGCGCATTCGCCGCCTCGACCGGGAAACTCATCATGATGTCCGCCCCGGTCAGCTCCGGCCCGGCGAACCAGAGCGAATTGGCCAGGCTATCCTCCCAGAAACGGATATGGGTGGCGATGTTCGGGTCAAGATAACTCTCCCCCACCTTGTTCCCGATCATGCGCAGCAGCGGCTTGGCGAGGAACGGCGCCTGGTTGGGCATTTCCGTGAAAATCAGCTTCATCACCAGAAACGGCATCGCCGAGCCTTCGGCATAGTGAAGCCAATAGGTGTAGCGCCGCCGATCATCCGACCCGGCGGGCGGGATCAACCGCCCCTCGCCATATTTTTCGATGATATAATCGATGATCGCCCCGGTTTCGGCCACCGTGGTGTCGCCATCGGTGATCACCGGCGATTTGCCGAGCGGATGCACCGCCTTCAGGCTGGGCGGCGCCAGTTTGGTCTTCGGGTTCCGCTTGTACAGCTTCACCTCGTACTCGAGGCCGAGCTCTTCGAGCAGCCACAGGATGCGCTGCGAGCGGGAGGCTTCGAGATGGTGGACGATGATCATGCGGACGCCTTTTCAGTGGATTCGGGCAGGGTTAACCAATGCGGCACGGCGGGTGTTACCGGAACGGCGCCGATCCGCAAGGGCTGATCGAGCGCATCGAGGCGCAGCATCGCGAGGCCGCGTCGCCCAAGCGCCGCGCGCAGCTCGCCCACCGCCCGCTCCCCCGCGGTAATGGTGCCGCTGGCGGGCAGATCCCCGGCGGCATCGATCGGAATCAGCCGCTGCTTGACCAGACCGCGATAGCGCGTCCGCGCGGTGAGCTCCTGGCCCATGTAACAGCCCTTGTCCCAATCGATGCCGTTGAGTTCAGCGAATCCGGCTTCCAGCAGCAATGTCTTGTCGGGTTCCAGATCGGCGTGATCCGGCAGGCCGAGGGCGAGCCGATGCGCCAGATACGCGCGGGCCGTGGCGTTGC
>NZ_JBMFGY010000009.1:17757-30595 GCF_049977125.1 Acidiphilium sp.
GGCGTTGCTGGCCAGCGGTCCGGGGGCGATGATGCGCCAGCCCGCCGCCGGCAGCCGGGGGTCGGCGGCGGCGATCCCCCAGGCCGGACCGGGCGCCGGGTCCGTCCCGTTCCAGGCGGCGTGAACCCCGAAATCCGCCGAGCGGTCGGTCAGCACCACATTGCTGCGCAGCCTGAAGCGTGACAGGCGCGTGACGATGTCGCCGATCGCATCCCGTGGCGCATCGAGCAGCAGGCTCGATGCCGTGGCGCCGATAAAGAATTCCGCCCGATAGCGCCCCTGCGGCGTGAGCAGCGCCGCCCACACGATACGCCCCGGCGCCGCCTTGGTCACATCGTTCGAGACCAGACCTTGCAGGAAGCCGATCCGGTCGGAACCGGTGAGTTCGATGACGCCGCGATCCGGCAGGGGGGCGATAAACATCATCCACCCGATGTGGCCCCTTGGCCGGGATGCGACAAGCCGTGCTAGAGCGATCCGGCATGCGGATTTTATTCATTACCTCCTCACGGCTGGGCGATGCCGTGATTGCCTCGGGCGCGATCGAGCGGATTCGCCTCGCCCACCCGATGGCCCGGCTGACGGTGGCGTGCGGCGCCGCCGCCGCCGGGGTATTCGCCCGGCTGCCCGGGCTGGAACGCCTGATCGTGTTCGAGAAGCAGCGGTTCGATCGGCACTGGCTGTCGCTCTGGTCGTGCGTGGTGCGCGACCGCTGGCATATCGTGGTGGATTTCCGCGGCTCGGCCCTGTCCTTTGGGCTATGGGCCGGGCGGCGCGTGATCGTGCGCGGCGGCCGGCGACCCGGTCGCCGCTACCGGCAGATCGGCCTCGCCTGCGGCTTCGATCCGCCGCCTTTGCCGGTGGTCTGGACCGGACCTGCCGACCGCGCGCGCGCGGCGCGGCTGATCCCCCAAGGCACGCCGGTGCTCGGGCTGGGACCGACCGCGAATTGGGACGGCAAGATCTGGCCGGCGGCGCGCTATGTCGAGCTGGCGGCGCGGCTGGGGTTCGCGCGGGTCGCCGTGTTCGGCGGGCCGGGGGCGGGCGAGCGCGCGGCGGCGGCGCCGGTGCTGGCGGGGCTGCCGGGGGCGATCGATCTGGTGGGCGCGCTCAGCGTCGCCGAGGCGGCGGCCGCGCTCGCGCAATGCGCGCTGTTCATCGGCAATGATTCCGGCTTGATGCATCTGGCGGCGGCGGCGGGCGTGCCGACCCTGGGGCTGTTCGGCCGCTCGCGCGCATCGGAATATGCCCCGGCGGGGCCGCGCGCGGCCTGCATCGCGGCGCCGGGGCCGGAGGGGGACGCGGCGATGGAAGGTCTGATGGTCGATGACGTGCTCGCCTCGGCGCGCCAGTTGATCGGCGAGACGGTGAGCGCATGAGGATCGGCCACCTGATGGCCGGCGCGGCCCAGGGCGGCGCCGAGTTGTTCTTCGAGCGGCTGACCCTCGCGCAACATGCGGCGGGCGACGCCGTTCTGCCGATCATCCGCCCGGAAGCGGCGCGGATCGCCCGGCTGCGCGCCGCGGGCCTCGCCCCGGTGGGGTTGCGCTATGGCGGGCCGCTCGATCTGTTGACCCGGCCACGCGCGGCGCGGGCATTGCGGGCGTTCGATGCCGAGGTGGCGATGGCCTGGATGAGCCGCGCCGCGTTTCATGCGCCGCGTGGCCGCTGGACCCTGGTCGGGCGGCTCGGCGGCTATTATCCGCTCAAATATTTCCGCCGGTGCGACCGTCTGGTCGGCAACACGCGCGACATCGTCCGCTGGATCGCGGCACAGGGCTGGCCGGCGGACCGGGTCGATTACCTGCCGAATTTCGTCACTGATTTCGCGGCGGTGGCGCCGGCGCCGCGGGCGGCGCTGGGGGTGCCGGCGGGTGCGCGGCTGGTGCTCGCCCTCGGGCGGCTGCACGCGGTCAAGGGGTTCGACGTGCTGATCCAGGCGATGGCGATGGTGGCGGATGCCCATCTGGTCATCGCGGGGGCAGGGCCGGAGCGCGCCGCGCTGGAAGCAGCGATTGCCGCCGCCGGGCTGGGGGCGCGGGTGCATCTCGCCGGATGGCGGACCGATGTGGGCGCCCTGTTGCGCGCGGCCGATGTGTTCGTCTCCTCGTCACGCCACGAGCCGCTGGGCAATATGGTGCTCGAGGCGTTTTCCGCCGGGGTGCCCGTGGTGGCGGCGGCGGCGGAGGGACCGCGTGAACTGATCACCGATGGGGTCGATGGCGTTCTGGTGCCGATCGACGATGCCGCCGCCCTGGGTCAGGCGATCGCCCGCGTGCTGGCGGCGGGCGGTTCGGATCTGGCCATGGCGGGGCGCGCGCGGTTCGAGGCGGAATTCGCCGAGCCCGTCGTGGTGTCGGCGTGGCGGCATTACCTGATGCGGGTGGCGCGCTGATGTGCGGCATCGCGGGTGTCGCGCTGAAGCCGGGCGCGCGGCTCGCGCCGGCGGTTCTGGCCGCGCTGGCGGCGGCGCTCGCGCATCGCGGACCCGACGGATCAGGCGTTCATGTCAGCGAACGCGCCGCGCTGGTGCAGACGCGCCTCGCCATCATCGATCTGGCAACCGGCGATCAGCCGCTGTTCGGCGCGGACGCCACGCTGATCGGCAATGGCGAAATCTACAATAATCGGGAATTGCGGGCGGCGCTGGCCGGCGTTGCCTTCACCACTGGCAGCGATTGCGAGCCGCCGCTGTATCTCGCGCGCCAGGCGGCGGATTTCAGCGGGCATCTGCGCGGCATGTACGCGCTGGCGATCGATGATTCGGCGGCGGGGGTGGTGAAGCTGCTGCGCGATCCGTTCGGGATCAAGCCGCTCTATATCGCATCGACCAGGTCGGGAACGGCGTTCGCCTCCGAGCCGCAGGCGTTGATCGCAGCCGGGCTGGTCGAACCTGCCATCGATGCCGCTCGCCTGACTGAATTATTGCAGGTGCAGTTCACCACCGGGCGCGCGACCGCGTTTCGCGGCATCGAGCGGGTCGCCCCCGGCGCGATGCTGACGCTGCGGGATGGCGCGGTGATCGCCGCGATCGCGCATGATCCGATCGAGCATGATCCGATCAAGTCCGTGGCGCCGCACGATCAGGACGCTGCGGTGACCGCGCTCGATGCGGTGCTGGCCGAGAGCGTGGCGTTCCATCAGCGCAGCGACGTGCCCTACGGGCTGTTCCTCTCCGGCGGCATCGACAGCGCGGCGATCCTGGCGTTGATGGCGCGGCTGAACAGCGAGAAGGTGCAGGCGTTCACGGCGGGTTTCGATCGTCCGGGCGTGGCCGACGAGCGTGACGCGGCGGCCCTGACCGCGCGCGCGGTCGGCGCGCGGCATGAGCGGATCGAGATCACCGAGGCGATGATGTGGCGGCATCTGCCCGCGATCGTCGGGGCGATGGACGATCCGGCCGCCGATTACGCCATCATCCCGACCTGGTTTCTCGCCCGCCATGCGAGGGGATCGGTGAAAGTGGTGCTGTCGGGGGAGGGCGGCGATGAAATCTTTGCCGGGTATGGCAGGTATCGGGCGGCGGCGCGGCCATGGCCCTTGACGCGGCGAATGCGCGCGCGCGGCGCGTTCGAGGGTCTGGACATCCTGCGCGACGAGGGTCCGGCGTGGCGCGCCGGGCTCGATCAGGCCCATGCCGCGGCGACCGGCACGGCGCTGGCGCGCGCGCAACGCGAGGACATCGCCGAATGGCTGCCCAATGATTTGTTGCTCAAGCTCGACCGGTGCCTGATGGCGCACGGGGTGGAGGGGCGGACGCCGTTTCTCGATCGCGAGGTGGCGCGATTCGCCTTCGCCCTGCCGGATCGGTTGCGGGCGCGCCGCGGGTTCGGCAAGTTTCTCCTGCGCCACTGGCTCGACCGTCACCTGCCGCAGGCCCGGCCGTTCGCGCCCAAACAGGGGTTCGACGTGCCGGTGGCATCCTGGATCGCCGGGCAGGGCGGGCGCTTGGGGGCGCTGGTGGCGCGCGCGCCGATCGTGGCGCAACTGGCGCGGCCGGATCGCGTGGTTGATCTGTTCACCCGCGCGGCGGACAAGCGGGCAGGGGTCGCGTGCTGGCGGCTGCTGTTTCTCGCCCTGTGGCATCGCCGCCATGGCCTCGGACAAACGGGCGAGGGCGATGTTTTTGAGGTTCTGGCGGAGGAGTGGTGATGAGCGCGCCTTATGATCTGATCATCGAGCACGGCACGGCGCTGCTGCCCTGGGGCGCTGAGTCGGCGCGAATCGGGGTGCGGGGCGGGCGGATCGTCACGCTCGCGGCGGAAGGCGGTGCCGATCAACTGATCGATGCGCGGGGCTTGCATGTGTTGCCCGGGCTGATCGATCCGCATGTGCATTTCCGCGACTCCGGAGCGGCGGAACTCCCCGCGGTCGAGACGCTCGAAACCGGCACGCGCGGCGCGGTGCTGGGCGGCATCACCGCGATTTTCGACATGCCGAACACCGCCACCCCCGCGATCGATGCGCCGAGTCTTGCCGCCAAGCGGGCCTCGGTGCCGGGGCGCGCATGGTGTGATGTCGGGTTCTATGTTGGTGCGACGAAACAGAACACCGACCAGCTCGCGGCGCTGGAGCTCGAGCCGGGCGTGTGCGCGATCAAGGTGTTTGCCGGCTCCTCGACCGGTAATCTGCTGGTTGAGGACGATGCCTCGATCGCGCGCGTGATGCAGTCGGGCCGGCGGCGGATCGCGTTTCACGCCGAGGATGAGTTCCGCCTGCAGGAACGGCGCAAGCTGTTCGCGCCGGGCGATGCATTCGTCAACCACGCCAAATGGCGCGACCCGGAATGCGCGGCGCTGGGTACCCGGCGGATCATGGCGCTGGCCCGCCAGACCGGCCGGCCCGCCCATATCCTGCACGTCTCCACCGCGGAGGAATTCGAATATCTGCGCGATTTTCGCGATGTCGCGAGTGTCGAGGTGCTGGTCAATCACCTGACGCAATCATCGCCCGATGCCTATGATCGCCTGGGCGCCTATGCCGTGATGAACCCGCCGATCCGCGAGTCCCGGCACCGCGCGGCGGCATGGCGGGCGGTGGCGGATGGACTGGTCGACACGATCGGATCAGACCACGCGCCGCACCCCGCCGCCGCCAAATCGCGCCCCTGGCCGGACACGGCGGCCGGGTTGACCGGCGTGCAGACCCTGCTGCCGGTGATGCTCGATCAGGTCCATCATGGCCGCCTGTCCTTGACCCGTCTGGTCGATTTGATGGCCGCCGGTCCGGCGCGGATCTACGGCGCGGTCGGCAAGGGCCGGATCGCCGCCGGCTATGACGCTGATTTCACCCTCGTCGATTTGAAACAACGCCGGACCATCGAGCCATCCTGGCTGGCAAGCCCCTGCGGCTGGTCGCCCTTCGCCGGCGAAACGGTCACCGGCTGGCCGGTGATGACGATAATCGGCGGCGCCATGGTCATGCGCGACGGCGCGGTGATCGGCGCGCCGCGCGGCCGGATGGTTTCATTTCGATAGCGCGTGAAGAACGCGCCTGCCTGATAGCGCGTGAAGAACGCGCCTGCCCGATAGCGCGTGAAGAACGCGGTCCCTTCTCACGCGCCCACATCTGGCGACCCCGGCGTGGCTCGAACACGCAACATCCCGCTTAGAAGGCGGGTGCTCTATCCAGTTGAGCTACGGGGCCGCTGGCCCGACTGATTACCGGCCCGCACCGCCCCGTCAATGGGTCCAGTTCGCCCGGCGATCGAACTTGAAATTATCCGCATAGGCCTTCGGCCGGCGCCGATGCTCGGTCGGAATCTCTAAATCATACGCAATCCCGTGCCGCTCGGCATACGCCACCGCCGCCTCGCGCGTCTCGAACGTCAGCCGCACCTCGGTCGCGAGCATATCGCCCGACCCGCTCCACCCCATCAGCGGATCGAGCGTCTTCGCCATCGCCGGCTCGAATTCCAGCACCCAGCGGTGCGTTTTCGCCCAGCCCGACTGCATCGCTGTCTTTGGCGGCAGATAAATACGCGCACGGTTCATGCCTTGAGTCCTCAAAAAACATCGGGGCGCCCGGACTCGAACCGGGGGCCTCTTGTACCCAAAACAAGCGCGCTACCAGGCTGCGCCACGCCCCGAATGTGCGCTTCCTATGCCGAGAGCCGCCGCAGCGCAAGCAACTTACCGATCATCGCCGAATTGTGGCGCAATCACCTTGTCACCCACGTCAATATCATCCTTCGCGGTAATCCCGCCCTGCAACTCCAGGGTCGCCGCGACCGGAACATGGCTCGAAATCACCCGCAGGCTCTCCGGCACGGTCTCGTTGGCGATATGCCGGATCGTCCCATGCGGCCCGATGAACACCATATCCAGCGGCACCAGCGTGTTCTTCATCCACATCTCGGAAACCTGCGGCGGGTCCCACGGAAAGATCATCCCGGTGTCCGCCGGCACCACCTTGCGAAACATCAGCCCGATCTCCTGCTGCTCCGGCGTCAGCGCTTCCTCCACCTTGAAGGTGAATCGCTTGCCGTGCTGGTTCACGATCGTGAGAGTCTCGGTCGCCAGCCCTTTCTGCGGCCCGGTGATCGCCGCCCCCGCCGTCCCGACCGAGACCGCGCCGATAAGGGTGAATATGCCCAACAAGCTTGCTTTACGCGTCACGCGTTCGTCTCCTGTCATCATTGCCGTTCGCCGGTCCACACCGCCCGATCCGCCCCTGCCTGATTCGCCCCTGACTGCGGCGGATCGGCGATGCTGGTCAACCAATGCTCCGGCCGCGGCCGGTGTCGTGCGCGGAAATAGCTGATTTGCGCCAGAACGTCCAAAGCGGCCGCCGGCAGACGATCCACGATCGCGTGATCGTTCAGCACCGCCCAAATCCCCGCCCACGCCCGCGCCAGCGCATACGGATTATACCCCCCGCCGCCGAGCACGATCAGCCGCGGCGCCATCGGCCGGATCGAAGCCACCGCCGCCCACAGCGCCCGGTTCGACAGCGCCAACCGGCTCATCGCGTCATCCGCCAGCGCATCCGCCCCCGGCAGCAGCATGATCGCCTCCGGCCGATGCGCCGCGATTCGCGGCAGAATCCGCGCCTCCAGCAGCGCCATGAACCCCGCATCATCGAACCCGGCGGGCACCGGATAATTCAGCACCCCCCGCGCCGGGTCCGACGCACCGCCGCTGCCCGGCCACCGCCCCGCCTCATGCACGCTGATCGTCAGCACCCGCGCATCCGCCGCAAACGCCGCCTCCACCCCATCGCCATGATGCGCGTCCAGATCGAGGTAAACGATCCGGCTCAACCCCTGATCCAGCCACGCCAGAATCCCCAGCACCGCGTCATTGATGTAGCAGAACCCGCTCGCCCGATCCGGCCAGGCGTGATGATTGCCCGCCCCCGGAAACTGCACCACGCCGCCCGCCGCCGTCAGCGCCGCCGCCAGGATCACCCCGCCCGCCGAGGTCGCCGGCCGCCGATACACCGCCGGGTGAACCGGATTCGCATCCACCCCGATCCGATACCGCTCCCGCTCCGCGTCACTGATCCCCTGCGCCGTCTCCGCCCGCATCAACGCATCCAGATAATCCGGCCGATGAAACCGCTCCAGCGCCGCCCGCCCGGCCAGCGGCGCCTCGACATACTGCCCATCCCCCAGCCACCCCATCGCGCGCGCCAAATCCTCCGCCAGCGGCGCCCGCATCGTCGCCAGCGGATGCGGCGGTGCGGCAATCGCCGCGCGAAAAATCGCCGCGCCAAGGAACCGGGGAGGGGTCACGCGCTTTGCCTACACAATTGAGGAACCGGTTGCTATACAATGGTCATGATGGACGACATGACCATAGCCGAACCCCGGACCGACAGCGCGCCCCCCGCCCCGCCAGCGCCCACCCTGCCGCGCCGCACCTTCGCGATCATCTCCCACCCGGATGCCGGCAAGACCACGCTGACCGAAAAACTCCTCCTGTTCGGCGGCGCCATCCACGAAGCCGGCATGGTCAAGGCCCGCCGCGAGCGCCGCAACACCCGCTCGGACTGGATGGCGATCGAACGCCAGCGCGGCATCTCCGTCACCTCCTCGGTCATGACCTTCACCTGGCACGATGTCGTCTTCAACCTGCTCGACACGCCAGGCCACCAGGACTTCTCCGAGGACACCTACCGCACCCTCACCGCGGTCGATGCCGCCGTCATGGTGATCGACGCCGCCCGCGGCATCGAAGCCCAGACCCTCAAACTGTTCGAAGTCTGCCGCCTGCGCGACATCCCGATCATCACCTTCATCAACAAAATCGACCGCGAAGGCCAGGACCCCTTCACCTTGCTCGATGAAATCGCGAGCACCCTCGCACTCGATGTCTGCCCGATGGTCTGGCCGATCGGCATGGGCGGCCTGTTCCGCGGCTGCTGGGATATCACCCAGAACCGCCCGATCGGCCGCGTCTCCCCCGAAGGCGAGGTCTTCGCCCAAGTCACCGTCCCGCCCGAGCAGATGGCCGAAGTCCAGGACGCGATCGAACTCACCGGCGCCTACCCAGCCTTCGACGAAGCCGCCTTCCGCGCCGGCCACCTCACCCCCGTCCTGTTCGGCAGCGCCCTGAAAGACTACGGCGTGGTCGAACTCCTCGCCATGCTCTCCCAATTCGCCCCGGCCCCCACCACCCAGCGCGCCGAACCCCACCCCGTCGCCGCATCCGACCCCAACGTCACCGGCTTTGTTTTCAAGGTCCAGGCCAACATGGACCCCAACCACCGCGACCGCATCGCCTTCACCCGCATCTGCTCGGGCCGCTTTCAGCGCGGCATGAAACTCTTCCACGTCCGCGCCGGCAAAACCATGGCGATCCAGGCGCCCATCTTCTTCTTCGCCCGCGACCGCTCCCTCGCCGAGGAAGCCTGGCCCGGCGACATCATCGGCATCCCCAACCACGGCAGCTTGCGCGTCGGCGACACCCTCACCGAAGGCGAACCCCTCCGCTTCACCGGCATCCCCAGCTTCGCCCCCGAAATCCTCCGCCGCATCATCCTCGCCGACCCCATGCGCGCCAAACAACTCCGCCGCGCCCTCGAAGACCTCGCCGAAGAAGGCGTCGCCCAAATCTTCCGCCCCATGCTCGGTGCGGACTGGATCGTCGGCGTCGTCGGCGCCCTGCAACTCGACGTCCTCGCCGCCCGCATCGACACCGAATACAAAATCCCGATCCGCTTCGAAGCCTCCCCCTACACCACCGCCCGCTGGATCACCTGCCCCGACCCCAAAATCCTGAAAACCTTCATCGACGCCAACCAATCAACCATGGGCCTCGACCGCGACGACAGCCCCGTCTTCCTCGCCCGCGACACCTGGTCACTCCGCTACGCCGCCGAACGCAACCCCGAAATCCACTTCTCCGCCACGCATGAAACCTCGGCCGCATAGAAGACAAAGCAAGGCGTTCTTTTTTGCAAAAAAGAACCAAAAAACTCTTTTTATCAGATACTTACTCTCGGCTCGTCCACATCGTTGTTGAATTTCGCACCCCAACCCGATAAGTAAGGCACCTTACTCCTTACTCACGGTGCGCGATGACACTCCACCTCACCATCACAGCCAAAGGCCAGGTCACCCTCCGCCACGCCGTCCTCCGGCACCTCAACGCCAGACCCGGCCAGAAAATCGACGTGGCCTTCCTCCCTGAAGGCCGGGTGGAACTGCGCGCCATCGACGATGCCCCCCGCATCGATCGCCTCAGAGGCGCACTGCGGCGGCCCGGATCGCCCACCATCTCCCTCGCCGACATGCAGGACGCAATCGAACGCGCCGACCCACCCTCCGCTCAATGAGAGTGGCCGTCGATACCAACGTCCTCGTCCGCTACCTCACCTGGGACGACGAAACCCAGTCCGCCCACGCCGCCGCCCTGATCGAACAAGCCGAAACCCTCATCATCCCCACCATCGTCCTCTGCGAAACCGTCCGGGTGCTGCGACGCGCCTACAAATTCCCGCCCAGGGACATCCTCGAAATCCTCCGCACCCTGACCACAATGCCCGCCGTCGAACTCGACCGACCCATCGTCGAAGCCGGTATCGACCTCATGGCGGCCGGCGGCGACTTCGCCGATGGCGTTATCCTCACCGAAGCCACCCGCGCCCGCGCCGACCACCTCGCATCCTTCGACGAAACCCTCGCCACACTCTCAACAATCGTCCGCCTCGTCCCATCGCACCGGACAACACCAACCGAAACAACCTGACCCATGCCCCTCCACATCGGCCGCCTCACCCGCACGCAAACGTAAGAAGCAAGCCGTTCTTTTTTGCAAAAAAGAACCAAAAAACTCTTTTAAATCAGAAATTAACCTCACCACGTCATTGCGAGCCCTTGCGAAGCAATCCAGCCACGCCACACCGAAACCCCAACCCGATTTGCCGCCACAAGTCGACCCCGCTAACTCTGCTTCCGCATGACCGAGTTTGAAAACAGCTTCATCACCAAATCCTTTCTGCGCTCCGTCTGGGCCAATGATTACGCCGCATTCAAAGACAGCCCCACCGAAATCGCGCTCATCGACCGTCTGAAGCGCTGGGCCGCTCGCGGCGATCTCCGCGAGACCAGCTCAGAAGCCGCCTTCATCGAAGAATTTTTCCGCGCTACCTGGCACTATATCCAGGACGGCCAGCAACCAGCCGGCGAGGGCTACACCCTACACCCAAAATTGGCACTCCCCGGCGCAGGAGCAGATGGCGGCACCGGCGAGGCCGATCTCGCCATCGGTGACTTCCACACCGACAAAAAACCAATCCCCCAAGCACTCTGCGAATTCAAAGGCATCAAGACCGACCTCGATGCCCCCCAAAAGCGCAAAGGTAAGCGGGGCGACCGTTCCCCGGTCCGCCAGTGCCTCGACTATCTCAGCGCCGCACGCCTGAAAATGTTCGGCAACGAACCGGTCCTGCCGCTCTGGGGCATTGTGACCGACATGAACCGCTTCCGCCTCTACTGGCACGATCGCGGACCGTCTCAATACGCCGATTTCATCATCCGCCCGCTCGACATCCTCGACGGACCCGGTCTGCTGGCAAATACCGAAGCGGCACGCTTCGACCGGTTTCTCTTCTTCCGCCTGTTCCACCACGACACACTCATCGCCACCAGCGGTCGCCCGATCTTGTTCGACCTGATTCGCGACCAGGGAACGCGCGACCGTTTGATCGAGACCGAATTCTACCGCGAGTACCGCGCCCTGCGCGAAAGCCTCTACACCGAAATTCTCGCACACAACGGTCCCGGCACGCCTCGCTATCCCGGCACGCATGGCCGCCTCGTGCGGCTCGCCCAGAAACTACTCGATCGGTTGCTCTTCGCCTTTTTCTGCGAGGACATGGGGCAGGTATTGGCCTTTCCCCCGCGCTTGATCCGCAAAATCCTGACCGATGTCTCGAACGTGGCCTATTTCGACCCCGACGCGCAGACAATCTGGCCCACCTTCCGGCGGCTGTTCAAGACCATGAACGAAGGCGGCGCCTTCGGAGACATGCCAATCCGCCAGTTCAATGGCGGCCTGTTCGCGCCCGATCCGGCCCTCGATGCGCTCGAAATTCACGACGGCATCTTCTGCCAGCGCTACCAGGGCCAAAACGAAGCCAGCATCGCCACACACCCGCGTACCATCCTCTACCTCTGCGCCCGGTACAGCTTCGCCGCCGACCTTGGCGACAGCGCCGAGCAAGGCGACACCAAAGCCCTCGGTCTCTACATGCTCGGTCGTATTTTCGAACAAAGCATCACGGAACTCGAAATTCTCGAAGCCGAGGCCGACGGCCAGCCATCCATCAACAAGATCAGCCAGCGTAAACGCGACGGTGTCTATTACACCCCGGAATGGGTCGTCACACGCATTGTCGAACTGACGTTTGAACCCCGACTTGCCGCGCTGCGTGCAGATGCCGGCTTTAAGGAAGAAAATCCAACCCGCGCCGCACTCGATGCCTACCGGAGCCGCCTCCAGAATATCACCGTGCTCGATCCGGCCTGCGGCTCCGGCGCATTCCTGATTACAGCACTGCGACTCCTACTACGCGAATGGCGCACACTGGACCTGATCGCCGCCCAAATTGGTGATAACGCCCATCGCCGGGCCGATCTGCATGATCGCGCCCGAGATCTGCTGTCACGCAATATTTTTGGCATCGATATCAATCCCGCTTCGGTCGAAATTACCCAACTCGCATTATGGCTGCACACCGCCAAAGCGGATAGCCCGCTCTCGAACCTCGATGCCTCGATCCGCTGCGGCAACACCCTGGTCGGCCCGGATTTCTATCGCGAAATGCAGCATGCGCTCTACAACGACGAGGAACGCGAGCGCGTGAACGCGTTTGACTGGCGGACCGCATTCCCGGAAATCGTCGAACGCGGCGGGTTCGACATCGTGGTCGGCAATCCCCCTTACGTAAAACTGCAGAATTTTCGCGCCGCCCTGCCCGATGTCGCATCTTATCTCCGTACCGGACGCGAAGTCGAAGGCGGCCAACATTACGCCAGCACCCAGACCGGCAATTTCGATCTCTATCTGCCCTTCATCGAAAAAGGGATCGAAATGCTGAAGCCCGAAGGTAAACTCGGTTACATCGCGCCGAGCCTATGGACCGTCAATGAATATGGCGCGGGCTTGCGCACCGTGATTGCCCGCCACCGCAACCTCGATCGCTGGATCGACTTCAAAAGCTTTCAGGTCTTCGAAGAAGCAACCACCTACACCGCCCTGCAATTCTACACCCGTGCGCCGAGCGAGGGTGTCCGCGTGTTCGCCGCACCGGACGGCATCGTGCCAGCCTCACCGTTCGCCGGGGTCGAACCTCTGGCATGGAACCGCGTCCCATTCGGCGAACGCTGGCT